>JAOPWG010000501.1 GCA_025965775.1 Modestobacter sp.
GCTCGCTGCGATGCTCACTCCCTGTCGGCTCCGCAGCTCGCTGCGATGCGCCCTGCGGTGTCGATTGACGGCAACGGCGAGGATGGACCGGTGACGACTCCCGACCAGACCTACGACGTGATCGTGCTCGGTGCCGGATCCACCGGCGAGAACGTCGCCGACATCGCCGTCCGGGGCGGGCTGTCCGCCGTCCTGGTGGAGCCCGAGCTGGTCGGGGGCGAGTGCTCCTACTGGGCCTGCATGCCCAGCAAGGTGCTGCTGCGGGGCAGCGAGGCGATCGCCGCGGCCCGCGCGGTGCGGGGGGCGGCCGCGGCCGTCACCGGCGAGCAGGACGTCGCGGCGACGCTGGCCCGGCGCAACTCCTTCACCCATGACTGGGATGACTCCGGCCAGGTGGACTGGGTCAAGAGCGCGGGCATCGACCTGGTCCGCGGCACCGGCCGGCTGGCCGGGGAGAAGCGGATCGTGGTCACCCGGCCCGACGGCACGGAGGTGACGCTGACGGCGAGGCAGGCGGTGGCGGTCTGCACCGGGTCGAGGCCCGCCGTGCCCGCCGTCGAGGGGTTGGCCGATGTCGCTCCGTGGACGCCGCGGGAGGCGACCAGTGCCCAGGCCGCGCCCGGCCGGCTGGTCGTCGTCGGTGGCGGCTACGTCGGCTGTGAGATGGCCACCGCCTGGCAGCAGCTGGGCTCCGCCGTCACCCTTCTGCAGCGCGGCCGGCGCCTGCTGCCGGGGCTGGAGCCGGCCGCGGGGGAGGCGGTGCTGGCCTCGCTGCGGGAGCTGGGCGTCGACGTCCGGCTCGGTTCGGAGATCCGGTCCGCCCGCCGGGACGGCGCCGAGGTCGTCCTGACCACCGCCGAGGGGGAGGTCCGCGGTGACGAGGTGCTCATCGCCACCGGCCGGGCCGCCCGTACCGAGGACGTCGGCCTGGACACCGTCGGGCTGGAACCCGGGTCCTACCTCGACGTCGACGAGTCGCTGCGGGTCCCGGGGACGTCGTGGCTCTACGCCGTCGGCGACGTCAACGGCCGCAAGCAGCTGACCCACATGGGCAAGTACCAGGCCCGGCAGGCCGGGAACGCCATCGTCGCCCGGGCCCGCGGTGAGCAGGTCGACCTGTCCGACTGGTCGCCGTACGTCGCCACCGCCGACCGGCGGGCCGCACCCAGCGTCGTCTTCACCGAACCGCAGATCGGTGCGGTCGGGCTGACCGCCGCCCAGGCCGCCGACGCCGGGCTGCCGCACCGGGTCGTGCAGTACGAGATCGGCGACGTCTCCGGCGCCGCCGTGTTCGCCGACGGCTACCGCGGGACGGCGATCGCCGTGGTCGACACCGAGCGCGAGGTACTGCTCGGCGTCACCTTCATCGGGCCCGGGGTCGCCGAGCTGCTGCACTCGGCGACGGTCGCGGTCGTGGCCGAGGTGCCGGTCAGCCGGTTGTGGCACGCCGTCCCGTCCTACCCGACCATCAGCGAGGTCTGGCTGCGCCTGCTCGAGACCTACCGGGGCTGAGGGCATGCGCGGCGCAGGACGGATCGGCCTGGTGCTGCACCCGGGCCGGGACTGCTCGGGTGCGGCGGCGCAGGTCGCCGCCTGGACGACGACGCACGGCGTGGACCTGGTGGCGGCCGCGGCCGACGTGTCGCGGCTGGACCTGCGGGGCGTGCGGTCGGTCGCCGTCGAGGAGCTGGCGTCAGGGTCGGACGGGATCATCGCCCTGGGCGGCGACGGCACCCTGCTGGGAGCCATGCGCCTGGTCTACCGGCGTCCGGTGCCCGTGCTGGGCGTGAACTTCGGCCGGCTGGGTTTCCTGGCCGAGGTGGAGGGCGGGGAGCTGGACGCCGCGCTCACCGCGCTGGCCGAGGGCCGGTCCACCGTCGAGCCGCGCAGCTGCCTGGTGATCACCGGTGCGGTCGGGGAGACCGTCGCCTTCAACGACGTCGTGCTGGCCCGGGTGCCGGGGGAGGGGATGGTCGACGCGACGTTGTCGGTGTCGGGCCGTCGCTACGGCCACTACCGCAGCGACGCGCTGATCGTCGCCACCCCGATGGGCTCGACCGCCTACAACTACGCGGCCGGCGGGCCGGTCATGTCCCCGGCCGCCGCGGGCATCCTGGTCACGCCGTCGGCGCCGCTGAACGGGATCAACCGCAGCCTGGTGCTGGGCCCGGGCGAGCCGCTGGACCTGGAGCTGAACGCGACCGCGGGCCGCCCGGCGGTGGAGGTCGACGGGCTGGTGCACGGCCGGCTGGGCCCCGGCGACCGCCTGCGGGTGACCAGCCGGGCCGACGCCGGTCTGCTGGTCCGGCTGGACGGCTCGCTGGCCGCCGACCGCAGCCGGGTCAAGCTCTCGCTGCTGGACCTGCCGGTGCTGCCGGAGGAGCTCACCGAACTGGTCCCCGCGGAGCTGCGCAGGCGCCAGCCGCGGGGATCCTCCGAGCCGGGCTGAGGTCGCCGGTCGGCGGCTGTCGATCCGGCGGTGCCGCGACCGGGGGCAGGTCCGGCAGCTCTACGACCCGCTGCTGGCGGCGCTCGCCGGGACCCGGAACGGCGCCGAGCGGGCGTTCCTGCAGCGCCGGCTCACCTCGCTGGGCTGAGGCCGACGAAGGTCAGGTCAGGGAAGCGGGAACGGCGCGTCGCCGGGGGCGGGCAGGTCGCCGTCCACCGTCGCGGTGACCGACATCGTGCCCAGTGTCGCCCGACCGCCGAACAGCGAGAGGAACGCGGTGTCGGCGGCGTCCCTGCCCTGGCAGATCCGCACCAGCGAGGACGTCGGCGCCAGCCGGGTGGCGTCCACGGTCTGCCAGGTGCCGTCCACCTCGGCCTCCACCACGGCGTGGAAGTCCATCGGGGAGAGCCCGGGCGCGTAGACCGCGACCAGCCGGGCCGGGACCTCCAGGGCGCGCAGCAGCGTGATGGTGAGGTGTGCGTAGTCCCGGCAGACGCCCCGGCCCATGAGCAGCGTGTCGACGGCGGTGTCCACCGGCCGGCTGGAGCCGGCGGTGTAGACCAGCCGCCGGCCGACCCAGGCGGCGACGGCGGTCACCAGCTCGGCGCGCGGGCGTCCCCGGTCGAACTCGGTGCCGGCGAAGCCCTCCAGCTGGTCGGACGGGCAGTAGCGGCTGGGGCGGAGGAACTCCGCCCACTCCGCCGGGGTGACCTCGCGTGGGCGGCCACCGGACTCCACCGCCGCGGTGTAGGCGATGGTCGTCTCCCCGGCGGCCAGCTCCAGACGGTGCACGCGGGCGCCGGGGACGGCGATCTCCGCCGGCGTCACCGGCCGGCCGGCGGAGAGCACCGTCAGCTGCTCGCTCCCGGGCGCGGCCACGGCGACCTGGAGCAGTGCGGTGGCCGGGGCGGGGGAGGAGACAGTGAGTGAGCAGGCGACGTTGGTGCGCATGACCGCACATCCTTGCCGGTCGGGACGTCGCGGGCGCGTCCTGGCCGGATGTGGGCTCGCCCACGCGGACCGACCCCTCGCCGCCGGGGCCGGGTCGACGTGGTGCAGTAGGGGACGTGCAACCGGGGAGCGACCATCGGACGTGGCAGCGCTACATCGCCGTGGGGGACTCCTTCACCGAGGGGCTCAGCGACCCCGATCCGGCGCGCGCGGGGGAGTACCGCGGGTGGGCGGACCGGCTGGCCGGGCACCTGGCCGCCGCCGCGCCGTCGGGATCCCTGGAGTACGCGAACCTCGCCGTCCGCGGCCGGCTGCTGCCCCAGGTGCTGGCCGAGCAGGTGCCGGTGGCGCTGGCCGCGCAGCCGGACCTGGTGAGTCTGGTCGCCGGCGGTAACGACCTGCTGCGGCCGGGTGCGGACCCCGACCGGCTCGCCGCGGACCTGGAGGCCGCCGTCGTCTCCTTCCGGGAGGCCGGCGCCGACGTGCTGCTGGCCACCGGGGTGGACCCCCGGCAGACGCCGATCATCCGGCGCACCCGCGGCCGGGTGGCGGTGTTCAACGCCCACCTGTGGTCGATCGCCGCCCGGCAGGGCGCCGTGGTTCTCGACCAGTGGGGCGCCGCCTGGATCCAGGACGCCCGGCTGTGGGACGCCGGCGACCGCATCCACCTCACCGAGGAAGGGCACCGCCGCACGGCGCTGGCCGCCGCCGCCGCGCTGGGTGTGCCCGTGGCCGGCGACGGCATCGACTGGCGTGCCCCGCTCGAGCCGGCCCCGCCGCTGCCGACCCGCGAGGTCGTGGCCCAGGAGCTGGCCTGGGTACGCGGGTTCGTGCTGCCGTGGATCGGCCGACGGCTGCGCGGGCGGTCCTCCGGGGACGGCCGGGCCGCCAAGCGCCCCACGCCGGAGCCGCTCACCGCGTCGGAGCTCGCCGCCGCGGGCTGATCGGCCGTGCCTCGGCACATGCCCGCGCAGGTGTCCCCGCGGTGTGGGGGCAGTCCGCACGGACGATCCCGTGGACACTCCCCGCGCCGCGTGGGGAGCGCACGTCAGCGAGGGCCGTCGGGCCCCTGGATGTCGGACTCCTGCTCCGCAGCGTCGTCCGGCGCGGTGGGGCCGTCACCGTCGTCCTCGCCGGGCGTGAGCGGGCGGAGCCGGGCGTCGGCGACGAGCTCGGTGACCGGGGTGAGGTCGGCCGGCGCCTCGCGGGCGTCGAGCTCGCCGAGGTCGACCGGCGCCGGCAGGTCCTCCAGCTGGCGGGCGGGCAGCGGTGCGGGACGACCGAAGGCGTAGCCCTGCGCCATCGCGCACCCGTGCTCGCGCAGCCAGCGGGCCTGCTCGCCGTCCTCGATGCCTTCGGCGATCACCTGCAGCCCCATGCCCGCACCCAGCTGCAGCAGCCCCTGGACGAGCGCTGCGGTGGCCGGCTCGGCGACCACGTCGGCCACGAACGAGCGGTCGATCTTCAGCGTGTGGATCGGCAGGCGGTGCAGCGCGCTGATCGCGGAGTAGCCGGTGCCGAAGTCGTCCAGGGCGAGGGTGACGCCGCTCTCGGTCACCGCGGAGACCGACTGCAGGGTGGCCTCGGCGGCGAACAGCGCCGTGGACTCGGTGATCTCCAGCTCCAGCCGGTGCGCGGGCAGCCCGGAGTCGGCCAGCGCGTCGGCGACGAGATCGCTGAAGCCGGGCTCGGCGAGGTGCCGGGCGGAGATGTTGACGTGTACCCGCAGGTCGTCGTCCCAGCCGGACGCGTCGCGGCAGGCCTGGTACAGCACCCACTTGCCGAGCTTGGAGGTCAGCCGGTTGTCCTCGGCGGCGGACAGGAACGCGCCCGGGGGCAGCAGCCCGCGGGTGGGGTGCTGCCAGCGGATCAGCGCCTCGTACCCGAGCAGGTGCTCGTCGGAGAGGGCGACGATCGGTTGGTAGAACAGCCGCAGCTCGTCGGAGTCGACCGCGCGGCGCAGGTCGGTCTCCAGCTGCAGCTGGTCGACGTCATCGTCGGTGAGCGCCTCGTCGTGCACCTCGATCCGGCCCCGGCCGCCGCTTGCCTTGGCCCGGGCCAGCGCGCTGTGCGCCTGGCGGAGCAGCGCCTCGGGGGCCAGGTCCGTCCCGAGCGTCACCCCGACGCTGGCGGACAGGGTGATCTCCCGGTCGCGCACGTGGAAGGGCTCGTCCAGGACGCCGAGCAGCCGGTCGGCCAGGGTGCGCAGGGCGTCGACATCCTCGACCTCCTCGGCCAGTACCAGGAACTCGTCGGCCCCGAAGCGAACGGCCATGTCCTCGACCCGGGTGCTCCAGCGCAGCCGGTCGGCGACCTGGCACAGCAGCTCGTCGCCGCCCTCGTGGCCGAGGGAGTCGTTGACCGCGGTGAAGCGGTCCACGTCCAGGTGCAGGACGCCGACGGTGGTGCCCCGGCGCCGGCTGACGGCCAGGGCGTGCTGCAGCCGTTCGGTGAGCGCGCGGCGGTTGGGCAGGCCGGTCAGTGCGTCGATGAAGGCGCGGCGCACCAGGTCGTCCTCGGCCCGCCGCGCATCGGTGACGTCGACCAGGGAGAGCAGCACGAACTGCGGCTCGCCCGTCGTCCGGTGCACGATCTCACGGCTCTGGTGCACCCACACCGTCTCGCCGTCGGCCCGCTGCAGGCGTCGCTCGCCGACCACCTCGAGCTGGGGGTCGATCAGCGGGCGGCCCGGCGCGGACTCGATGGCCAGGTCCTCCACCGGGACGTCGTCGGGGTGGCTGAGCAGGTCCAGGTGCCGACCGACCAGGTCCTCGGAGTTACGACCGGTCAGCGTGCAGAGCGCGGGGTTGACCACCAGCATGCGGCCGTCGGTGTCGACGACGGCCTTGCCGATCGGTGCGGCCAGGAACAGGGCACGGAAGAGCTGCCCCCGATCGGCCAGCAGCAGGTCTGCCGCGCGCAGTCGCCTCCCGGTGACCGCGCGCAGCGGCCCGGAGGCGCTCGGCGGTGTCTCGGGTGCGGAGAGCGTCACGTGGACAGCCTGACCCATGGAGGGCCGTCGGCGATGGAACCTCAGCGTTGGACACGTGTTCGCGCCGTCACGTTCCGTCACGATGGTGACTCCTCCAGGGGGATGGACAGTGACCGTTACGCGATCGTGACCATCCGGAGAGAGCGCTCAGGTCGAAGACAGGTCGTCCGCAACTGATTCTCGATCTGGGAGTGACCGTGCAGCTCAAGAAGACCGCCACCAAGACCTCGCTCGCGCTCGCCCTGGCGCTGACCGCCACCCTGGGCCTGGGCGCCTGCGGCAGCAGCAACGACTCCGCGACCGCCGCCGGCTCCTCCTCCTCGACCCTGCAGACCACGGCGGCCACCGCCGTCGCCACTGTGCCGGCCGTCCCCGGCGGCACCACGGCCGTCGCCCTGGACGCCGACTTCGTCGCCGCGCTCGGCACCCTGGGCCTCACACCCGGCGTCGTCGGCGGCGCGACGCTGGCCGACGGCACCGTGACCTTCCCGATCACCGGTGGCACCGTCACCCTCTACGACCGTGAGTCCGGCTACCGCCCGTGGGTCCAGGGCGTGCTGTTCCACGAGGGCTCGGGCCTGAGCCTCACCGCCGGTGCGACGAAGGTCGAGCTGACCGACTTCACCATCGACCCGGGCAAGCCCGCCCGGCTCTTCGGGAACGTGTCGGTCAACGGCCAGCTGGCTGCCTCCAGCGCCCCGCTGTTCAACCTGGACGGCAGCACGCTCAAGCCGCCGACGATGACCGCCGACGGGTCCGCCGTGCTCGCCGGGACCGGCGTCAAGCTGTCGCCGGAGGCCGAGGCGCTGCTGAACACGACCTTCAGCACCGACGCGCTGGCCGGTGGCCTGCTCGTCGGCATCTCGACCATCACCGTCCAGACGAAGTGAGCCCTCGGGCTCACTGAGCCCGGTCACCCGTGAGCTGAGGCCCGACGAGCTCGGGGATGGTCCCTGTGGGGGCCACCCCCGAGCGGTCGGGCCTCTCGCGCGTCGGAGTCAGCCCGGAGCCGGGCGGCTCAGCGGCCGGTGGCCCGGCCGTCCGAGGGCCCGTCGGACGAGGACCCCCATCCGGCGGGGAGGTGCCGGCCGCTGTCGTCGCGGGGCCGGAAGGGGAGCACGGCCGACCTGCCGGTCGGTGCGCCCTAGCGGCGGGACTCGGCGCCGATGCCCGGCCGGGGCGACCGGACGGGGGTGCCCACGGCGGTCGTCACGCCGCCCGGGCCCGCGCAGGGCGCGGGTGTCCCGGCCTGCCGGCCCGGGGTGTCGGGGCCGGCGCCGTCGGGCAGCAGGTCGGCCCTCCCCACGATGGTGAGCAAGCGGCGCAACGAGCGGTTCGCCCCGGTGACGATCAGCTCCCCGCCGCGATGGCGGGCGGTCTCGGCGGCCGCGATCACCGCGCGCAGCCCGCCGGCATCGCAGAAGCTGATCCCGGAGGCGTCCAGCACCCAGCAGCGGTGCAGCGTCGAGGCGAGGGTGGCCGTCG
>JAOPWG010000285.1 GCA_025965775.1 Modestobacter sp.
GCCACCACGCTGCCGCGCTGGACCGGGGTGTCCCGGTGATCGCCAGCGTGGCCGGCCGGGTGGCGGCGGTCTCGCCCGACGGTGCCGTCGTCGAGGTCGGCGGTGTCGGGCTGTCGGTGCAGTGCACGCCCGGCACCATCGCCCGGCTGCAGGTGGGGGAGCAGGCCCGGCTGTCCACCAGCCTGGTGGTGCGGGAGGACTCCCTCACCCTCTACGGCTTCGCCGACGACGACGAGCGGCAACTGTTCGAGCTGCTGCAGACCGCCAACGGGGTCGGTCCGCGGCTGGCGCAGGCGGTGCTGGCCATCCACCCGCCCCGCGAGGTGCGCCGCGCGGTGTCGATGGGTGACCTCAAGGCTCTGATGCAGGTGCCCGGGATCGGCAAGAAGGGCGCCGAGCGGCTGGTCCTCGAGCTGCGCGATCGGCTGGGCGTGACCAGCAGTGACACTTCGCTGGACACCGCGGGCGCCCTGCCGGCGGCCCTGGGGCCGATCACCGCGGTGGCCCCCTGGCGTGACCAGTTGTCGGCCGCGCTGGTCCAGCTGGGCTGGACCAGCCGGGAGGCCGACACCGCGCTCACGGCACTGGAGCCCGTCGCCGAGGAGCAGGCCGCCGCCGGCCGGGTCGACGTCGCCGTCCTGCTCCGGCAGGCGCTGCAGCTGCTGGGCAGGTCGTGAGCGGACAGGGGCGTGAGCATCGCAGCGAGCGCCGGAGCCGACAGGGAGTGAGCATCGCAGCGAGCGCCGGCGAGCGAGGAGCGGAGCGACCGCGGTGGCGACCCGTGATGGAGCGAGCGAGGAGCGGAGCGTCCCGCGGGAGCGGACAGGTGAACACATGAGCAGCCCGTTCGACCGCCCGCTGGTGGGTGCGTTCGGCGATCCGGACGTGCTCGGCCCCGGCCGGGACGACGCGGTCTCCGCCCAGGCCGGCGACGAGGAGCGGGTCGTCGAGTCGGCGCTGCGCCCGCACTCGCTGGCAGAGTTCATCGGCCAGCCGAAGGTCGCCCGCCAGCTGGACCTGGTGCTCGAGGGCGCCAAGCGGCGCGGCCGGCCCCCGGACCACGTGCTGCTGTCCGGCCCGCCGGGGCTGGGGAAGACCAGCCTGGCACTGATCATCGGTTCCGAGTTGGGCACCGCCGTGAAGATCACGTCGGGCCCGGCGATCGAGCGCTCCGGCGACCTCGCCGCGATGCTGTCCAACCTCAGCCACGGCGACGTGCTGTTCATCGACGAGATCCACCGCATCGCCCGGCCGGCCGAGGAACTGCTGTACATGGCGATGGAGGATTTCCGGGTCGACGTCGTCGTGGGCAAGGGGCCCGGCGCCACCGCGATCCCACTGGAGATCAACCCCTTCACCCTGGTCGGGGCCACCACCCGGGCCGGCCTGCTCACCGGTCCGCTACGCGACCGGTTCGGGTTCGTCGGGCAGATGGAGTTCTACGAGCCGGCCGACCTGCAGCGTGTGCTGGCTCGCAGCGCCGACCTGCTCGGGGTGGAGCTGACCGACGAGGGGTCGGCGGAGATCGCCTGGCGCTCCCGCGGTACACCGCGGATCGCCAACCGGCTGCTGCGCCGGGTGCGTGACTACGCCGAGGTGCGGGCCGACGGCCGGGTCACCCGTGCGGTGGCCCAGGACGCGCTGGCGCTCTACGACGTCGACGACCTGGGGCTGGACCGGCTGGACCGTGCCGTCCTCGAGGCGCTGGTCAGCCGGTTCGGCGGAGGCCCGGTCGGTGTGGCGACGCTGGCCGTCGCGGTGGGGGAGGAGCCGCACACCGTCGAGGAGGTATGCGAGCCCTTCCTGGTCCGGGCCGGGCTGCTGGCCCGTACCCCCCGTGGGCGGGTCGCGACCGAGGACGCTTTCCGCCACCTGGGCCACCCGGTGCCGCGCGGGGGGCTGGTCCTCGGTGGGGGCACGCCCGACCCGCCGTCGGCCGGGGCTTCGTCACAGACGCTCTTCGACGCCTAGACTCATCTGCGTTGGCGCGCAACTGGAGCTGCGTCCGGGTTGAGCCACGCCCGGGGCAGCTCCGTGCTGTGGGAGCGCGCCGGCCCCGATGTACCCGAGCGGCCCGACATCCGGGCCGCACCGACTGCGCGCTGCCGCGCGGTAGAGAGGCTCACCAGTCGTGCAACAGCTCTTTCCGTTCTTCCTGCTCGCCATCGCGCTCGTCGTGCTCATCATCCTCCCGGCGCGCCAGCGCAAGACCATGCAGGCGAAGGCGCAGGCGATGCAGGAGTCGCTGACCCTCGGCACGCCGGTGATGCTCACCAGTGGCATGCACGGCACCGTCGCCGGCCTCGGTGACGGCACCGTGGACGTCGAGATCGCCCCCGGCGTGGTCGCCACCTTCGCCCGTCCGGCGATCATGGAGATCCGCCGGCCGGTCGGCCCGGACACCGCCGTCACCGACGACGCCCCGGGCACGCCCGGCGGTGCCACCGGACACGTCGAGGGCGACGGCGATCCCACCGACCGCGCCCGCTGACGCGGGGCCCTGCCATGGCTGCCCGTCAACTCCCCGCGCGCCGGTACTTCGGCGTCTTCGCGCTGATCATCGTGGTGATGTACGCGCTGATCTTCTTCACCGGTGACCGGCGCACCCCGCAGCTGGGGCTGGACCTGCAGGGCGGGACGACGGTCACGCTGACCGCGCGCACCCCCGACGGCAAGGCGCCCGCCCGCGCCGACCTCGAGTTGGCGCGCCAGATCATCGAGCAGCGGGTCAACGGCCTGGGCGTCGCCGAGGCCCAGGTGGTGACCGAGGGTGACAGCAACATCGTCATCTCGGTGCCCGGCGACAACGGTGAGCGGGCCCGCCAGCTGGGCGCCACCGCTCAGCTGCGGTTCCGTCCCGTCGTGCAGGCCGCGGCCGCGGCCGGGCCCGCGGCCACCACCCCGTCCGCGACCCCGACCGACGGCAGCGCCACCTCGACCGGCGCGGCGGCGACGCCGTCGGACGCTGCCACCCCCACCAGCGCCGCCGGAGCCACGGACGCCGCCACCCCCACCAGCGCTGCGGCCGGGGCCACGGACACCACGGCGCCGGACCCGAACCGGCCGCCGGTGACGCAGGAGGAGGCCACCGCGGCTTTCGCCACGCTGACCTGCAGCGCCAAGGACCTCGCTGCGGCCACCGACGTGGACCGGCCCGGGGACTACGTGGCGTCCTGCTCCACCGACGGGGCCATCAAGTACCTGCTCGGTCCGGCGGTGCTCGAGGGCACCGACGTCACCAACGCGGCGGCCGGGACCCGGTCGACGACGGGCGAGTGGATCGTCACGCTGAACCTGAACTCCTCCGGCTCGACGGCCTGGGCGACCTTCACCGCCGCCAACGTGGGCAAGCAGGTCGCGATCAGCCTGGACAACCGGGTGGTGTCCGCCCCCAACATCAACAGCGCCATCAACGGCGGGCAGACCGAGATCTCGGGCAGCTTCAACCAGACCACGGCCACGGAGCTGGCCAACCAGCTGAAGTACGGCGCGCTGCCGCTGACCTTCAGCCAGGCCAACGCCCAGTCGGTGTCCACCCAGCTCGGCAGCGAGCAGTTGCGGGCCGGGCTGATCGCCGGTGCGCTGGGCATCCTGCTGGTCTTCGTCTACGCGCTCTTCTACTACCGGCTGCTCGGGCTGGTGATGATCGCCAGCCTGGTGCTGTCGGCGGTCGTGG
>JAOPWG010000287.1 GCA_025965775.1 Modestobacter sp.
GGGCTCACCGAGGCGATGAGCGGCATGGAGGGCGGCATCGACCCCAGCGACCCGGAGAGCATCCAGCGCCTGCTGGGCAGCGGGCTGCTCGAGCCGGAGGAGACCCCCGAGCAGCAGATGGCGCTGCGCCGGCTGGAGACCCTGCTGGCGCTGGTCGAGGGCTGGGTGGACAGCGTGGTGTCCGAGGCCGCAGCGCCCCGGCTGCCGGGGCACGCGGCGCTGGCGGAGACCATGCGCCGCCGCCGGGCCTCCGGTGGGCCGGCCGAGCAGACGTTCGCCACGCTGGTCGGCCTGGAGCTGCGGCCCCGCCGGCTGCGTGACGCGAGCACGGTGTGGAGGGCGATGGCCCAGCAGCACGGGACCGCCGCCCGCGACGGGCTGTGGTCGCATCCCGACCTGCTCCCGACGTCGGCGGACCTGGACGAGCCACTGGACTTCGTGGCCCGGCATGGTGACATCGACGAGTTCGCCGAGCTGACCGGAGAGCTGGGCCGGTCAGCCGAGCCCACCGGGCCCACCGACGACGGGCCCACCGACGACGGGCCCACCGACGACGGCCCCACGGAGACCGGCGGGACCGGCGGCGACCCGGGCGAAGGCACCCGCAGCTGAGGCGCGGGCGGGCCGCTCAGTCGAGCGTGCCCGGTTCCTCCACGTCGTCCTCGGGGCCGTCCCCGGCCGGGGCGGCCCCGGCCGGGCTGCCCGGACGGCCGAACTCGATCCCCTCCAGGAAGCCCAGCGCCCGCTCCGCCTGTGGATAGGCGTGCACCAGGTCCCAGAAGCGCTGGTCGTGGCTGGCCTCGATCAGGTGGGCGAGCTCGTGCACGAGCACGTAGTCGACGACGAACTCCGGCAAGCCGCGCAACCGGCTGGACAGTCGGATCGTCCGGTCGCTGGGCGTGCACGAACCCCACCGGCGGTGCTGGTTGTCCACCCAGCGGACGCTGACCGGCACCGCCCGCCCGGCGAGGTACACGTCCGACAGCGTGGTCGCCCGGGTCATCAGCTCGGTGTCCGAGCCGAGGTTGCGGTGCCGCCGCTCCTCGCGGGTCTGCAGCTTGGCGACCATCTGGTCGACCCACCGCCGCTCCTCCGCGGCGCTGAAGGCGGCCGGGATCAGCACCACCGTGCGGCCGTTCTCCCGGTAGGCGGTGACGGTGCGCCGCCGGCGCGCGCTGCGCCGCACCTCCACCGCCTCGTACGCACCGGGAGCCGACACCGTCCGGGATGCGGTGGCGGGGACGGCCGACACACCGGTCGCACGGCGGTCGGGTCGCAGCTCCACGCACGCACGGTAACCGGCAGGGCAGCCCTCGCCCACCCGAGGACACCCGGTCGTGGACAGGAGCACACGGACAGTGGAACGTCGGGCGCCGTCGTCCCCCGATCGGTGGACCGTCCACAGCCCTGCGCGTGGTGTCCGCGCTGGTGAGGACGACGAGAGGCGCCACCGGCGGGGCTGGGTCGACCGCCTCTCCCGGGGCGGTGCACAGCGACACACCGAGCGGTCCCCACGGTGTCCACAGCATCGTCCACAGGCTGTGGGAAGCGGTCCTGGACGGTCCGCCCGCGGGTCGTCCACCGGGCCTGTGGATGACGCTCCCCGGGGCCCGTCCGTGCTGGCACGCTGCCAACGGTGACCGAGAGCCCGCACCCCCTGCTGCCGACCGCCACCCCGGTCCTGCGGCTGGACCCACGCACGTTGCAGGTCGGCGGGGTCGACGGTCGTCGCGGGGTGCGCGTGCAGCCTGCCGGCGCCGACATCGCCCGGCTGCTGGGTGGGCTGGACGGCCGCCGGCCCGAACGGGCGGTGCGCGCCGAGGCCGTTGCCGAGGGGGTGCCCGGCGATCTGGTCGACGAGCTGCTGGCCGGGCTGCGAAGCGGTGGGCTGCTGCACGACCTGGCCGCCGCGGACCTGCTGGCCACCGACCCCGGCCCGGCGGCCACCGCGCGGGCCGCCACGGAGCTGCCCGCGGCCGCGTCCGGCCCCGGCAGCGCCGGACGCTGGCGGGCCCGTCGGCAGAGCGCCGTCGTGGTGGAGGGAGCCACCCGGGTCGGCGCGCCGCTGGCCGCCGTGCTGGCCGCCAGCGGCGTCGGGCGCGTGCACGTCCGCGACCGCGGGGCGACGACCGCCGCCGACACAGTCGTCGGCGGCCTCAGCGCTGCCGACGAGGGCCGGCCCCGGGGGCTGGCCGCCGCGGACGCGGTCCGGAGGGTCAACCCGCTCACCGACCTGCGGCCGTTGCCGGCGGACCGGGCGCCGGACCTGGTCGTGCTCTGCCGGCCGTGGGCGGCGACCGATCCCCTGCAGGTGTCCCTGCACCGCGACGGTGTGCCGCACCTGATCGCGACCGTCCGCGGGGAGACCGGGATCGTCGGACCCCTGGTGCTGCCGGGCACCACCAGTTGCCTGCGCTGCGCCGACGCCCACCGCCGCGACGACGACCCGGCGTGGCCACGACTGGCCGCCCAGTTGGCCGCCACCGAACCGCTTCCCAGCGGGGCGACCGTCACCTGTCTGCTGACCGCGGCCACCGCGGCGGTCCAGGTGCTCGCCCACCTCGACGGCGGCGCCGAACCGGCAGTGCTGGAGGCGACGCTGGAACTGCGCCCACCTGGGCTGTTGCCCGTTCTCCGCCGGTGGCCCGCGCACCCCGGTTGCCCCTGCGGTGCCGCCGCCCGCACGGCGACCCGCCAGAGTGGACACTGTGGACGTGAGTGACACCGGTCGGGACATCCCCCGGGGGGCGGTGTCCCGGACGGCACGGCTGGCCTCGTTGCCGCTCGGCGCTGCGGGACGGGCCACCCTCGGTATCGGCAAGCGACTGTCCGGCCGCTCGGCGGAGGACGTCAACGCCGAACTGCAGCAACGCACGGCCGAACAGCTGTTCGCGGTCCTCGGCCAGCTCAAGGGCGGGGCGATGAAGCTCGGGCAGACGCTGTCGGTCTTCGAGGCCGCGGTACCCGAGGAGGTCGCCGGCCCCTACAGGGAGGCGCTCACCAAGCTGCAGGAGGCGGCGCCGCCGATGCCGGTGCGGACCGTGCACGCGGTGCTCGCCCAGCAGTTGGGCGGCCGGTGGCGGAACCGCTTCCGGGAGTTCGACGACGCTCCGGCCGCGGCCGCGAGCATCGGCCAGGTGCACCGGGCCACCTGGCACGACGGTCGCGACGTCGCGGTGAAGATCCAGTACCCCGGAGCGGGCACGGCGCTGATGGCCGACCTGAACCAGCTGGCCCGCTTCGCCCGCCTGTTCTCCGCGATGTTCCCCGGTATGGAGGTCAAGCCGCTGATCGCCGAGCTGAAGGCGCGGGTGGTCGAGGAGCTGGACTACGTCCTGGAGGCCAACTCCCAGCGGGCCTTCGCCGCGGCCTACGCCGACGACGACCAGATCGTCGTACCCCGCGTGGTGGCCAGCGCCCCGAAGGTGATCGTCTCGGAGTGGTTGGAGGGCATCCCCCTGTCCCGGATCATCGCCGGGGGTAGCCGCGAGCAACGCGACCGGGCCGGGCTGCTGATGGCGGTGCTGCACTTCTCCGGGCCCCAGCGGGCCGGACTGCTGCACGCCGACCCGCACCCGGGGAACTTCCGGCTGGTGCCCGACGGCCGGCTCGGCGTCATCGACTTCGGCGCCACCGCGCGGCTACCCGAGGGGCACCCCGAGCCGATCGGCCGGCTGGTGCGGTGGGCCCTGGAGGGCCGGGCCGACGACGTGCTCGCCGACCTGCGCACGGAAGGCTTCGTCCGACCGAACGTGGAGGTCGACGCGCAGGGGGTGCTGGACTACCTGCTGCCACTGCTGGCCCCGGTCACCGCGCCGTCCTTCCGGTTCACCCGGGGCTGGATGCAGGAACAGGCGCTGCGCATCGGAGACCCGCGCAGCGACGCCAGTCGGCTGGGGCGCCAGCTCAACCTGCCCCCGGCCTACCTGCTCATCCACCGGGTGACCATCGGGTCGATCGGGGTGCTGTGCCAGCTGGACGCGCAGGCTCCCTACCGCGGCGTGTGCGAGGAGTGGCTGCCCGGCTTCGCCGCATGATCTGTCGTCCTCCCGGACGACACCGCGGCCAACGACCGTTCCCCTCTGACACCGAGCCCTTGCGTGCGCCCCGATCGGGAGCCTCCGGCCCCGCGACCGCGATGCACAGCGGCTGACGCCCGACGGACGACACCGGGCCGGGGACGCCGCGCGGCGTCCGGGCCCGGTGAGGTGCTGGGCAGAGCTCGGCGGTGCCGCTCAGCGGACCGCAGCGCTGGCCCGGGCGGCCCGCCGCGACGCACGCTCG
>JAOPWG010000031.1 GCA_025965775.1 Modestobacter sp.
ACCTCGCGCTGGCCGACGACGTCATCGTCCTGGGCTTCAACGTGCGGGCCGAGGGTCAGGCCACCGAGCTCGCCAACCGCGAGGGGGTGGACGTCCGGTACTACACGGTCATCTACCAGGCGATCGACGAGATCGAGGCCGCGCTCAAGGGCATGCTCAAGCCCATCTACGAGGAGGTCCAGCTGGGCACGGCGGAGGTCCGCGAGGTCTTCCGGGTGCCGAAGATCGGCAACGTCGCCGGTTCGCTGGTCCGCAGCGGCACGATCGTCCGCAACTCGAAGGCACGACTCCTGCGCGATGGTGCCGTGGTCGCCGACAACCTGACGGTGGAGTCCCTCCGCCGCTTCAAGGACGACGCGACCGAGGTCCGCGAGGGCTACGAGTGCGGCATCGGACTGGGGTCGTTCAACGACATCAAGGTCGACGACGTGATCCAGACCTTCGAGCTGCGTGAGAAGCCGCGCGACTGAGTCGTCGACGCCAGGGCCGGGCGCTGAGCCCGGCCATGGCGGCTCGCCGGGCAGCAGGGGGAGGGGAGCCGGGTGTTCACCGGTTCGCTGACCGCTGACCTGCTGCTGGGCGACGTCCACTCGCTCAAGGGGAAGCGCACCGTGGTGCGGCCGATCGTGGCCGAGCTGCGGCGGCGGTTCGCCGTGGCCGCCGCCGAGGTCGGCGACCAGGACCTGCACCGTCGTGTGCAGGTCGGGGTCGCCACCGTGGCGGGGGAGGCCCTACAGGTCAATGACGTGCTCGACGCGTGCGAGCGGTTGCTGGCCGAGCGGCCGGAGGTGACGCTGCTGTCCACGCACCGGCAGCTGACGTCCGACTCCGACGCGTGACCTGAGCAGTACCGCCGGCCGGGGCTCCCAGACCAGGGAGCTCCGGCCGGCGCCGTCCACCCGCCGTCTGCGTCCACCCGGACGCCGACGCCGACGAACGAGGAGGGCTCATCCGATGGCCGACCCGGCCCGGGCACGTCGGTTGGCGGTGCGCATCCGCCAGATCGTCTCCGCCACCATCGAGATGCAGATCAAGGACCCACGCCTGGGCATGGTGACCATCACCGACGCCCGCGTGACCAGTGACCTGCGGGAGGCCACGGTCTTCTACACCGTCTACGGCGACGAGACGCAGATCGCCGACTCCGCCCGCGCGCTGGCCAGCGCCACCGGCGTCCTCCGGTCGACCGTAGGCAAGCAGACCGGCATCAAGTTCGTGCCGACCCTCACCTTCGTCGCCGACATCGTGCCGGACACCGCCCGGGAGCTGGAGGAGGCGCTCGAGCGGGTCCGGCACGCCGACGCCGAGCTGGCGCGCGCCCGCGAGGGCGCGCAGTATGCCGGCGAGGCCGACCCCTACCGCCGCCCCGCCGAGGACGCCGACGAGGACGCCGACGCCGACACCGACGCGGACGATCTCGACGACCGCATCGGGGACGACGTCCGCAACGAGCTCGACACCGCCCCGCAGCCCCAGCAGACCAGGAGCGCCCCGTGACCGAGCTTGCGAGGTCACGCATGGACACACCACCGTCGGCCACGAGGCCGACGAGCGCCAGCGAGGAGGAATCGTGACCGAAGCCGTCGACCCTGACCCGTACGACTCCGGCGAGCAGTCGTCGGCGTCGGCCCTCGGCGGCCGGGAGGAGCCGACCGATGGCGACCCGACCGCGGGCGGCAAGCGCGGTCAGGTCGGCGAGACGGGCAGCATCGCCAGCGACGAGCCCGACGACGGCGGTCCGGCCCTCGCCCCGGGCGGTGGCGACGTGTCCGAGGAGACCGACGCCGCACCGGTGTCGGACCCGGGACCGGACGCCTGACCCGGTGACCGCAGGAACGTTCGGGGAAGCCGGCGGGGGCGCGCGGACCGCCGTCAAGGTGCTGCGTTCCGCGGCTGCGGCCGGGGCGACCGTGGTGCTGTCCGGCCACGTCCAGCCCGACGCCGACGCGCTCGGCAGCACGCTCGCCCTCGCCGAGGGGCTGCGCCGCCAGGGCGCCCACGTGTACGCCACCTTCCCCGGGCCCTTCACGCTGCCCGAGTCGCTGGGCTGGCTGCCCGGTGCAGCGACCCTGGTGCCCTCGGCGGAGGTGCCGCCGCATCCGGACGTCTTCGTCAGCCTCGACGCGTCCTCGACCGGGCGGCTCGGCGAACTGGCCGCGCTGCTCGAGGGGGCAGGCACCTCGGTGGTGGTCGACCACCACGCCAGCAACCCCGGTTTCGGCGGCGTCCGGGTGATCGACCCCCACGCGCCGGCGACGGTCACGCTGGTCGCCCGGCTGCTGGACGGCCTCGGCGTCGAGTGGGACGCCCAGCTCGCCACCTGCCTGTACGCGGGCCTGGCGGCCGACACGGGGTCCTTCCGCTTCGGCAACACCGCGCCGGCAACCCACGAGCTGGCCGCCCGGCTGCTGCGCACCGGGATCGACCATGCCGCCATCAGCCAGCGGCTGTTCGACACGGCGCCCTTCGGCTGGCTGCGGCTGCTGTCACTGGTCACCGGCCGGGCCCAGCTGGAACCCGCGGTGGGCGCCGGCCTGGTGTGGACCTGGGCCACCACCGCCGAGGCGCGGGACCGCGGGTTGGCCGGTGACCAGCTCGAGGCGCTCGTCGACGTCGTCCGCTCCACCCAGGAGGCCGACGTCGCCTGCGTGCTCAAGGGCCAGGACGACGGTTCGTGGGCGGTCTCCATGCGCTCCCGCGGGGCCACCGACGTGGCCCGGGTGGCCATCGCCCTCGGTGGGGGCGGTCACCGGGCCGCCGCCGGGTACACCTCCCGGGTGGACCGGGACGCCACCGTCGCCGCGCTGCGCCGCGAGTTGGGTGCCACGCTCACCTCGTCGCCGGCCGCGCCCGCCGCGCCGGCCGCCGGGCTCGCGCACTGAGCCATGACCACTGAGCCATGACAACTGAGCCATGACCACTGAGCCATGACATCGTCCCGTTTCGGGCGGCCTCGCGGCCGGGAGCCGTCCCCGACTCCCGCTGAGCAGTTTCCGGCCGTCGCGCCGGGAGGCCTCCGGCCTCGCCGTCGCGACACCCGAGCGTCTTCGACGCCGGAGCGCATCAACCCGTCGATCCCGTCGCTGGCGGCCCCGGCGCTGGTGGTGCTGGCCGCCGAGCCGCTCTACCTGCTCGTCGACACCGCGGTCGTGGGCAACCTGGGCACCGTCTCCCTGGGCGGCCTGGCCGTCGGCGGCGGGC
>JAOPWG010000036.1 GCA_025965775.1 Modestobacter sp.
GCCCCGGACGACGGCTCAGATGTTCCTCGCGCCGCCGTGAGGCACCGTAGGCGGTGAGGACTAGTAGGCGTGGCGTATCACGTCCGTCACCGGTCGACGGGCGTTCGCGCCCAGGTCGGCGGCAGACATCATCGACATCATCGACAGTTTCGACAGTTGCCCTACGCGGGCGCGCGTAGGGGCGCGACGTGAGGGCAGCCCGTATTGCCGTCGGTGCCTGTGCCGGCGTTGCAGGCCTGGGTCGTCTGGAGCGAATCCGGGTGGCCCTGCCAGCTGGCCCGAGTAATCATGACTTTCACGCTAGGGCGTGAGTGCCCGCCCGCGGGACAGCACCGCTACGTTCGCGCGAGCTTCGGTGCGCCGGCGCTCTACCGCCGGCCTGCAGTCGCCCCCCCTCAGGAGTTCGCAAGCACCGCCAGGCGGCTGGTGATCTCCAAGGCGGTGCGGCTGCGGCGAGGGCCGCGTTGCTGGTTGCCGCCCCAGGTCCCCCGGCGCCGCAGAGCCTGAAGCTGACTCGCCAGCCGGACCGGTGAGCGCCGGGCGCAGCCACGGCGAAGGCCACGGGCACGAGTACTCCAGCCGGCAGCCGCACGCCGGCGCTCGTCCTGGCGCTGACCGCCGGCGTGCGGGAGTGCGCACTGATGGGCACACGGTGGGACACGAACGCGCGGCCAGGCACCAAGCGGGTGCGAACGGTTACGGACTTGGCTACACCCCTGACCTGCAGGAATGGACAGGGGCGCTCAGGGCCGATCGTGGGCGACACCAGGCCGAGGCGACTCATAATCCCTGGGTCGTGGGTTCGAGCCCCACCCGCCCCACCTAGGCCTCGATGCGGTGCTCAGTCCAGACGAGGGCGCATTCCGTCCGGCCAGAGGGCAGCTCGACGTGCTCGCCGGGGTTGGCTGCGATCTTCCGCCGCTTGACGGCGGTCGCCAGTGCTGACATGGCCGTGGCGTGCACCCGACGGATCGTGGCGTTGTCCAACTCGATCGTCGAGCTGCCCGACCAGGAAGCTGCCGCAGCCTCGACCCACACTGTGACCTTGCGCGGTGAGCCCAGATTTCCGGGACCGGCAGCGGGGACCCCGGCGTCAAGTCACCTCGGCCGCGCGGACGCGAGCCTCTACCGCCCCGAGCGTGGGGGATGGAACCGGGTCGCCATCGATGAGGGTGATGGCGGCGGCAGCGTGTGGTGTGGGCTCCTGCACGGACGGGGACGACGCGCGCGCCAGGCGAGCCGGACCTGCCGGGGGGTGTCGCGATCACCTTGGAGCGCGGGAGCGCTGTTCCAGGCTTTCGGTTCCGCGCCGCATAGCGCGCAGGGCCGCACGGTCCCGCACAATCCGTCCGGTAGCCCCGCCACGGAAGAGGCCACAGGGAGATCCCAATGATCCGAGCACCAGAGGACATCCGTGGTCCGTCGGACGGCGGTCGCACCCCCCGCGGTGGTAACGATGCATGACCTCTCGCAGGCGAAGTTCAGCTTCGTCACCCGGACTGTGAACACACCGGGGACGACCCTGAGCGCCCCGCGCCGCCGGCCCGTCCAGGGGGACGTCGTTGTCACCCGCGTCGTCAGACTGGGTCAGCACCGCGCGCTGGAGGACCGGCACGGCCGGCGTGTTCGGCTCTACCCCGGCGACCTGGTGGTCGGGGCCTACGGCAACCGCTATGCCACGGACTTCTACGAGGGCTACGTCCCGACCGGCCCGCGCACCCACCTGCTGACCGCCGGTGGGCTGATCGGCACCGTGGCCTCCGCCGACGCCCGCCGCGGACCTGCCACAGAGCTGGAAGTGGTCGGCGTGCTCGCCGGCGGGGATGGTTCCGCGCTCAACCTCGCCGACTTCGACCACCCGGTCCCACCGGCCGCCAGCCCGCCGCCGGCCACGGTGGTCGTCGTCGGCTCGTCGATGAACGCCGGAAAGACCACCACCGTCGCCGGGGTGATCCGGGGCTGGACGCGCGCCGGTCTGGTGGTGGGCGCCGGGAAGGCCACCGGCTCGGGCAGCGGCAAGGACCGCTGGGTGTACATCGACGCCGGGGCCCACGCCACGGTCGACTTCCTCGACTTCGGCATGCCCTCGACATTCGGCTACCCGACCGACCACCTGGTCACCACGATGCAGCGGATCCGTGACGCGCTCGCCGCCGCCGGAGCCACCCACGTGGTCATCGAGATCGCCGATGGGCTCCTGCAGCCGCAGACTCGCGAGCTCCTCGGCGCGCTGCCGGGTTTCGCCGACGCCGTGCTGCTCGCGGTCGGCGACGCCCTCGGTGCAGTCGGCGCCCAGCAGGTCCTCGCCTCCGCCGGGATCGCCGCCGCCGGGCTGAGCGGGCTGGTGAGCCGCAGCCCCCTGGCTGCCAGGGAGGCCGAGGCGGCTACGGGCCTGCCGGTCCTGTCCCCTGAGCAGCTCGCGGAGGGAGCCGTGCTGGACCTCCTGGCGGCCGTCACATGACCACGACCGCCGTCACCGCGTACGTGGTCCGGGAGAGCCCGCCACCCGGCCGGCTGTCCGTCGTCGGTCTCGACGACCTGGAGGTCCTGCCCGACCGGCTCCGCATGCCCCGGTTGACGGTTGAGGATCTCCGCGGAGGGTCCCTGCTGTCCGGGCGTGGCACGCTCCGCAGCGACCCGCGGTGGAGCGCTGGCCATGCGCCCGCGCCGGCTCTCAACGCGACGGTCCGAGCGTTCTCCCTCACGAACGTCGCCTGGGCCGCACGACGGCTGCTCCAGCGCGTGGAGGCCTGCTTGGGCGTCGAGCTGCCGCACCTGCACATCGTCGTTGGCTGCCACGACAACGGTCGGCGGCACTGGAGCGGAGGGCACTACCGGCTGCCGGCCACGTGGTACAGCGAGCTGCCTGAGGAGGGCCCGGTCGCCCCCACCGGGGAGGTCCACCTGGGCTACGGCCGGGCGTTCGTGGTGCACGAGGGCACGCGGTACCTGCACAGCCCCGGCCATGACGTGGCCCTGGTGAGCCACGAGGTCGCACACCACGTCTGCCGCCACGTCGCCGACTTCCGCCTCAACGCGCTGCGCCCGGCGCGGGAGCATACCAACCACCGGACGGCGGTCGAGGAAGGCACCTGCGACTACCTGGCCGCAGTGATGATCGGGCACCCCGACATCTACGGATGGCACCGCGGTCACCTGCCGCTCACCGACCCGCGCCGCCGCTGCCTGGCAGCGCCCTGGACGATGGCCTCCTTCCGTGGGGGCCATGACGCCGACCCGCATGCCGACGGGACCATCTGGGCCGCTGCTCTGTGGGAGGCGCGCTGGCGCGCCCCAGAGGTCGGGTTCCCGTCCGAGCACGTCGACGCCGCGCTGCTGCACGGCCTCGCCCGCTTGGGCTCTCAGCACTTCACCGAGCGTGACGAGGAGAACCTCCGGGCGAGGAGGTATTTCGGGACTCTGCTCGCGGCGGTGCTCGAGGCCGCCCGGGACGCCTCTCTCGCCCACCACGTCGAGCGGGTCATGGCCGCGCGCGGCATCCGGGCAGGCTGGTCGAACGCGCACGCGCGGGAGGTGGCCCGGGGGTGCGCCTGAGCTCCCGGCCCCCGAACGGCCTCCTGGCATCGCTGTGGCGGTTCCGCTCGTACGGAGCCCCGCACCGGAAGGCCCTGACCCGGGGCCTGCTGTGCCGGGTCGGGGAGCTGCTCGCCGACCTCGCCGCCCCGTGGCCGGTCGCGCTGGTCGTCGACGCAGCGCTGCGGCGGGGCGGTCACCTGGACGGCGCACAGGCCTGGGTGATCCATCTCGTCGGCGGCGTCGGCATTCGCCTCCTCGTCGTCGCGGCCGTGGCCTCGTTGGCCGCGGCGTTGCTGTCCGGGACCATGGACTACCTGGGTGACCGCTCGATGAATAGCGCCGGTGAGGGCATCACCGCTGGTATCCGTGCGGATGTCTTCGCCCACCTGCTTCGGCTGCCCATGACCTTCCACGACCGCCACAGCGTCGGCGAGCTCACCAGCCGGATGTCGTCGGACACCAACCGGATCGAGGACAGCCTGACCGCTGTCTTCTCCACGCTGCTCCCCGGCGTGCTCACGATCGGTGGCCTGGGCGCCGTGATGACGGTGCTTGACTGGCGGCTGGGCCTGGTCGCGCTGAGCGCCACTCCGCTGATCTTCCTCTCCGCGAAACGGTTCAGCCGGTTGACCCGCGAGGCGTCCCGCACACGGCGGGGCGCCGAGGGGCGGCTGGCGGCCCTCACCGCCGAGACCCTCGCCGGGATGCGGACGGTGCACGTCACCGGCAGCCTGCGGGTGCACGAGGACGGCTTTGCGGCGCACAACGACGCCGCCCTCGCGGCCGGCCTCCGGGCGGTCGACCTGCGCGCCCGCTTCACGCCGATGCTGGAGGCCACCTCTGCGATCGGCACCGCGGCTCTGCTCCTGCTCGGCGGCCTGGGAGTGTTCCGCGGCTGGTGGACGCCGGGTGTCCTCGTCGTCACGCTCACCTATTTCTCGCGCATGATCAGCCCCCTCCGGTCGCTGTCGCGGCTGTCCCTGACGCTCACCGTCGGCGCGGCGTCGGCCGAGCGGGTGGCGGAGATCCTCGACGTCCCCACGCGGCGGCCGGCCGGGCAACCGCCCTCTTTTGTCGTCCCGTGGGTGCGACTGGACCGGGTATCCCTCGACTACGGCCGCGGCGCGGTCCTGACCGATCTGGACCTGGAGGTGCCTGAGGGATCTCGCGTGGCGCTCACGGGGTCGAACGGAGCGGGCAAGTCGTCGGTCCTGGCGCTCGTCGCGGGCCTGTACGCGCCGACCTCCGGCAGAGTGCTGATCGGAGGCACGGAGGTCCACGACCTCACGGACGACGTCCTGCGCAGCGAGGTGTCGGTGGTCCTGCAGGACACCTTCCTTTTCTCCGGCTCCGTCTTCAACAACGTCCTGCTGGGCCGTCCCTGGGCGCCACCGAAGGAGGTGCTGGCCGCCTGCACCGCGGCGGGGGTGCTGGACTTCACCCGTGACCTGCCCGACGGTCTGCTGACCGAGCTCGGAGACCGCGGTGTCGGGCTGTCCGGGGGGCAGCGCCAGCGGGTCGGGATCGCCCGCGCCCTGCTCCGCGACTCGCCCATCGTGCTGCTCGACGAGCCGACCTCCGGTCTGGACCTGGCCGCGGAACAGTCAATTGTCGACGCTCTGGCAAGGCTCATGACTGGACGGACCGTCCTCATGACGACCCACCGACCGGCACTGCTGGATCTGGCCGACCGGGTCGTGGTGATCTCCGGCGGCCGGCTGGTGGAGCAGCCAGCGAGCGGGTGAGGACAGCTCCGGGTGGTCGCCAGCGAGGTCGAGCGGAGCTGCTCGCTCAGCTCGGCGGGCTCGGTCACCAGCAGAGCGCGCAGGTCCTGGGTGGCCTGCGAGCGGACCTTCAGCGCGTTGCCCCGGAGCACCTGCAGAGCGGACCATCTCCGCCCTCCCCTCGCCGGTTTTCGGTTGGACGGGCGCGGATCCGGCGAGCACGGCGCGGCCGGCCTCGGCGTCGAGCGGGTCCTTCTTGCCCCGGGCAACCGACCGCGCTGGCGATGGCCTGCGGGTCGATGTGGGCGCTGTAAGCCGCCCGGTCACCGGTTGTCGCGAGGACGAAGTCGCACCCCTTGATGACCTCGTGGCTGCCGTCGGTGACCGGCTGGCCACGCTGGGCCGCTGGAGGGGGACAGACCGGTGGCCGTGTTGTTGCCGCCGATGGCGGTCGAGGCCAAGGACGAGCCGCATCCGGCGACGAGCGCGCTGACGCCCACCGCGCTGCCGTCACTGGGGTGTCGGCAGAACCAGCTCGCATAAACCGGAGGATCGGCGCGCAGCGCGTGGCTTGTGGTCGCGACGTGGTCGCGGACTGCACGCCATTGGTCGTGAGTTGTCGACAGCGATCGACACCGACTCCGAGCCTGACCAGGCAGGCGGCATCATGCATCACCGGATGACATGTCCGGGCTGGGACTATTGATCCGCGGGCGGTCGCGTGCTCTGGCCCGCGAACAGAGGTCCGTTCTTCGGCGATCTGCCCGCAGTCAGGCGAGCTCCATGACTCCAGGCTCCCTGCAACGCCCTCCTGGACTCCACTCCCGATGGTGGGCACAGCGTGGGCACGACCGCGCTAGTTGGGGACGGCGGTTGGCGAACAGGTGCGGACGGCAACGAGCGTCTGAAGTGCAGAAACGAACAGGACCAGTCACGGCTGATCACCGCTGGCACCAGGCACGCCCGACCCATAATCCCTGGGTCGTGGGTTCGAGCCCCACCTGCCCCACCGGTATAACCGCAGGTCAGCGCGGCGTGTGCCTCTCATCGAGCGGGGTGACGTTGCCCAGAGTCCGCAAGGTGTCCGCACGAGCGCGGACTGCGGCTTCGTCCAGCGACCCGCGACGGCGTCCAAATGGTCGTCGAGGAGCCCCGAGTAGACGTCGAGCGTCATCGCTGCAGAGGCGTGCGCGAGCGGTCGCTGAACCGCCTTCGCGTTGGCTCCGGACGACACCGCGAGGCTGGCGGCTGTGTGCCGGAGCTCGTGCGGCGTCAGGCCCGGTAGTCCCGCGTCGCGGGCCGCGCGGTCGAGTACCCGCTCTCGGAACCAGAAGAGCAGGACGACTACGACGTCGACGGTCATAGGTCTCACCACTCGGCGTGCCGAGAGGCCTATGGCCCCTACGACGCCCCCGGGGGCTCCCCGAGACCGAGAACCCGAGCCCCGTGCCGACCGCGTTGGACATCCATGGCTCCTGCCCGGATGGCCGTTGCCGCATCGCGTGACGCATCGCGCCAGCCCAGCCAGCCCCGGTCAAGAAGGCGGGGGAGGCTCGTAGTCGGGCGGGCGCAGCGGCGGGACGGGGGTCGCCCGGAAGCGACGCGGTCCGGACCACAGCGCCTGTGGGGCGGACACGGTCCACGCGACGGCGTAGGCCGCCCGCTCGTAGTTCACCCGCCACCCGACAAAGTGTGGCCAGGCTTCGTGCGGTTCCCGCTCGATGGGGAAGTCGACGTTCTTCATCCGCGCGACCGCGCCGAGGAACTCCTCGTAGGTCAGCGTGATGCCGGCCGTCCGGTCGGCTTCGTCCGGCACCGGAACCCCGAGCGCCTGGGCGATCCGGGTGAAGCAGAGGAAGCCGCTGCGCAGGCACAGTCGTGCGGGGATGTTCGGTGCCGTCGTCGGGCAGAGCGCGAGGTAGAGGGCGGCCGAGTCGAGCACGCCGAGCAGGGCGGTGACCCACGACGTGAGAGGGCGCGGCGAGCGGAAGTAGACCAGCGGTAGATAGGTGCGGTGGCTCTCGGTGACGTCGGCTGCCCAGCGTTCCCATTCGGCGTACAGCTCGGGCAGCGTCCCTACCGTCGAGATGCCGGTGCCGAGTCCGTAGTGGGTGCGGGCGAGCAGCTCCGGGCCCCAGGTCGGGACGCCGGCGCGGGCGCTGAGCAGGGCGACCGCGGTTTCCCGCCGGTTGTACGCCCCGTAGAGCGCGGGGAGGTAGCCGATCTGCAGCGCCAAGGTCCCGAGTGAGGCGAACGCGGCGACGACCTCGATCGCCATCACCGCGGCGTTCTCCGGCAGGACGAATCCGATGGTGGTCATGGCCGAGCCAGCCTCGGCGATCGTGTGCCCCATCCCCCCGCTCGTGAACGGAAGCATCAGCAGCCCGAAGCCGACCAGGAAGGCGACCAGCCACACCACCAGCTGCATCATCAGCACGGATGCGGCTCGGGCCGCGAGCACTGCATCCCGCCGCTGGGTGTCCCGAATCAGCCGCTCCAGTCTCCGGAAGACCCGGTCGACCAACCAATACGCGAACCCGGTCAACCAGCTACCGAACGCGCGTGGGACGACCACCGTGCCGATCACGCTCGCGCCCGCCAGCACCACGAGCACCAGTCCGAATGTCGCCCCGATGTCGCGGAGGATCATGCCCATGCGCTCGCCCCGACCGTCAGGCTACGCAGCCTGCGCCTGTCCTCGCGCCCGCTTGGCGCATGGTGTGAACGCGGGCGTAGCCCCGCCGACGAAGAAGGCAGCGAGGACGTCGCGGCTGTGGGTCGGGCCCGCCCGGTGATATCGATGGTCGCGTCAAGGATCAGTCGCCGGTCAGCGCCGCCGCACGCCACCGCGCGGTGCACCCTCTACGCCGTCGCCGACGCCGCGCCCTGAATGACCGCCGTGCGAAACAGGGCTGATGATCTTGACTGTCCCTGAAGTCGCCTTCAGAGCGAGGGTGCCTCGCGCTGTACCAGCCGGACGTCATCACCCTTGTTTCCCGTACTCAGCCTGGTCTGAGTACGGCTCATGAGACTGATGGATGGGTCCATCACCTGGATGGGTCCATCCATGTGGATGATCTTGGCTGGCGATCCGGCGTCACAACGGGCCAGGCGCGCACCGCGTGCTGTCCTCCGCGCAGGGGGCGGGAGCCGGCCCGGTCAGCGGCACGAACTCGACGGTCTCGCCGTCCGCCTGACTCAGTGCGTCGTCGATGACGAAGCGCAGCCACTCGGGGGTGACCAGCGCCATGGACCCGTGGTGTAGCCGTCATAGGTCACGACGCCGTCAGGGCCAGGAAGGCGGCCAGGCTCAAGTGCCGGGTGTAGCGCCTGCCGGTACTCACCGCCGAACCGCGTCGAGTCGATCCCGCAGTGCGTCAGCAGGCGGAACGGGTAACTGACGCCGAGCTGCGTTGCGCTCGCCTCAGTAGGGTGATCGGGGCCTCGTGCCGGCCCGCCGGGGAGCCGGCACCCTCGACCATCCCAGCACCGACCGCGACGCGCTGCTGGGATGGACCGGCGCGCATGTTGCTGGGCTCCCGGCCGCAGCCGACCGCTAATCGGCCGATCAGGACCGAGCCCCCGACGAGGGCGAACCGACGCATGCGGATCACTATGGCGGCCGCCGTTCGGTGGGTGAGCCGTACAGCCGATCTGGACCAACCGCCTCATCTGTCCGGCTTGTCGCCAGGACCCGCTCAGGATGCTCCTGAGCCCTGGAGGCGCCGGTTCGCGCGCGCAGTGACTGGCTATGAAGGTCGTCCATGACCGACGCCCTGATCCCGGAACCGGAGCCCGCCGCGGGTGATCCGCACACCCCCGGACGCCCCGCCACCAGCGTCACCAGCGCAGTACCGCCGCGGTGCCCGACCAGAACCCGGCTGTACCGGGCCGGGCAGCTGGTCGCCGAGGGCTTCTCAGCGGAGCAGATCAGCGACCATCTCGCCGCGCACGAGGACGCCGTCGTCTGGCTGGACCTGCTCGACCCGAACGAGGCCGACCTGAGCATCGTCACCCTCGAGTTCGGGCTGCACCCCCTAGCCGTCGAGGACGCCATCCACGACCACCAACGGCCCAAGCTCGACCGCTACCGCAGTCACCTGTTCGCCAACATGTACGCCGTCCAGTTCGAGGAACTCACGGGCGAGCTGGCAACAGGCGAGATCAGCGTGTTCATCACGCCACGGGCGCTGATCACCGTGCGCAAGAGCGACTTCGACGTCGACACCCTCATCGCCCGATGGGACACGGCCATTCCGGACGTCGCCGGTGGCGTCGGCTCCCTGGTGTACGGCCTGCTCGACGCCGTCGTCGACGGCCACTCCCGCGCCATCGAACAGTTGGACGACGGCATTGACGAACTCGAGAACGCCCTCTTCGAGACCCGGGCGGACGTCGACATCCGGCGCCGCGGCTTCGAGCTGCGCAAGAGCCTGGTCCAGCTGCGCCGGGTCGTGCTGCCGATGCGCGAGGTGGTCGCGCGCGTGCTCCGCAACGACGGGGATCTGCACCTTGCAGCGGGAACACTGGAGCCCTATTACCAGGACGTCTACGACCACGTCGTCCGGGCGGCCGAAGGCGTGGAAACCGCCCGCGAACTGGTGAACGGCGCCCTCGAGACCAACCTCAATGAGCAGACCTATCAGCTCACCGAGACCACCAAGAAGCTGGCCGCGTGGGCCGCCATCATCGCCGTGCCCACCGCGATCACCGGGTTCTACGGCCAGAACGTGCCCTACCCGGGGTTCTCGCAGCACTCGGGCTTCCTCGCGAGCACCATCATGATCATTGTCCTCGCCGGTGGGTTGTACGTTCTGCTCCGCCGGCGCGGCTGGCTATGACCGCGGCCGCGGCCGCGGCGAGGAGCTTCGCGTGGTCCGGATAGCGGCACACCACCGGTGCAGCACGACGATGTCGGGGAGCCGACCGCGGCGATGTCGATCGACCTGTCCGTCACGCTGCGGCCACCGGACGTCGACCACGTCCGCGCGCTCGCCGGGTCATCGGCCGCGTCCCACTCATCCTGGTGCACCGCGCCACAGGCCGGGTGGTGGACGGACACCACCGCGTGCTGGCCGCCGCTCGGGCGGCACTGCGGGCGCTCGTCGAGTCGGGCGACGACCGCCCCGTGCGGGACTTCGTTCGCCGCTGGCTGGGCTGAAGCCCACCCGGGCCGTGGTCGAGGCCGCCGTCGAGGTCCTGGTGCGCAAGCGGCGTCTGCGCCTCATCGCCGAGGCCGGCCCCCGGCTCGCGGCCCGTGGTGGGTGGGGCGGTCCCGCCCACCAGCGATGACACGCCCCCCAGGGCGCATGAGGTGGGCGTGGGCTCCGGTCAGCGTCGCCCGGCTCGGCGCGGCGGGACGCGGCGGAACCGAAGACCGGCCACCTGCTGCGGCAGCTCGGCGGTGCCGCCCTCGCGCAGCCAGTCGGCGAGGGCCGCCGTGGCCTTCTCGGTGAGCAGGCCGCCGAGCCAGGTGTCGCGGTCCTTCGCCGGCACACCGGGCCGGCGAAGGACCGCCACGTTGCTGCGCTCGCACGCGTCCAGGCAATCCACAACGCGCAGCTCCACGTCCGGGTGAGTGGCGGTGGCGTCCTCCAGGGCCAGCTGCTGGGCGTCGTGATCCACCCGCGGGTGCTTGGCGTGGGTGCCGCAGCAACAGCCGCGGCACAGCAGCACCACGGTGCCGGGCCCGGGGCGGGAGCGGCTCACGCGGCCGGACCGCCGGCCGGCTGCGCTGCGCCGGCGGCCGGCAGCCGGCGCGGCGCGGGCACGCCGGTGACCTTCCACGCGCGACCGGACAGCAGCCGCAGCCCGTTGAGCCCGACCAGCACCGTCGAGCCCTCGTGGCCGAGCACCCCCAGCGGCAGCGGCAGGTGCCCGAACAGGTCGACCAGCACCAGGGCGGTGATGACCGTCCCGGCGATGACCAGGTTCTGGACGATGACCCGCCGGGCCCGACGGGACAGGTCGATGACCGTCGGCAGCGTGGCCAGCTCGTCCCGGACGATGACCAGGTCGGCGGTCTCCAGCGCCAGGTCCGCGCCGTGCCGGCCCATCCCGACGCCGGTGCCGGCCGCGGCCAGGGCCGGGGCGTCGTTCACCCCGTCCCCGACGACGGTGATGTGCGTGCCGCCCGCGGCGAGGGCGTGCACGGCGGTGACCTTGTCAGCCGGCAGCAGTTCGGCGCGCACGTCGGTGATGCCCACCTCGGCGGCCAGCCGCTGCGCGGCACGGGTGTTGTCGCCGGTGAGCAGCGTCGGCGTCCGGCCAGTGAGCGCGGTCAGCTGCGCGACGGTGTCGGCCGCACCCGGGCGGAGCCGGTCGGCCAGCCCGAGCACACCGGCCGGGTTCCTGTCGACGGTGACGACGACAGCGGTGCGCCCCGCGGCCTGCAGGTCGGCGACCACGGCTGCGGTGGCGGGGTCGATCGGGCTGTCGGCGAGCAGCAGCGGGCTGCCGACGGCGACCCGGCGGCCGGCCACGGTCGCGGTGACCCCGCGGCCGGGCTGCGAGGCGAAGCCGGCGGCGTCGGCGACGGTCAGCCCGCGGTCGCGCGCGGCGGACACGACGGCGCGGGCCAGCGGGTGCTCGCTAGGCCGCTCCGCGGCCGCGGCCAGCGCCAGCAGCTCGTCCCCTGTCAGCCTGGCGGCGGGCAGCACGTGCACCTCGGCCACGCGGGGCGTGCCCTCGGTCAGGGTGCCGGTCTTGTCGAAGGCGACCACGCCGGTGTGGCCGAGCTGCTCCATCACCACCGCGGACTTGACCAGCACCCCGTGCCGGCCAGCGTTCGCGATCGCGGACAGCAGCGGCGGCATGGTGGCCAGCACCACGGCGCACGGCGACGCGACGATCATGAACGTCATGGCCCGCAAGAGGGTGGGCTGCAGTTCGGCGCCGAAGACCAGCGGGATCGCGAACAGCACCAGGGTCGCCACGACCACGCCGACGCTGTAGCGCTGCTCGATCCGCTCGATGAACAGGTGCGTCTTGGCCTTCGTGGCCGAGGCTTGCTCGACCAGCGTGACGGTGCGCGCGACCACGGAGTCGGCGGCGGCCCTCTCGACCCGCAGCCGCAGGGAGCCGGTGCCGTTGACGGTGCCGGCGAACACCTCGTCACCGGCGGTCTTGGTCACTGGCAACGGCTCGCCGGTAATCGAGGCCTGGTCGACCTCGCTGGCGCCGCTCTCGACGCGCCCGTCGGCGCCGATGCGCTCCCCGGGGCGGACCAGCACCAGATCCCCGGGCACCAGGGTGGCGGTGTCGACGAGCTCCTCGGTCCCGTCGGTGCGCAGGCGGGTGGCCCGTTCCGGGGCCAGGGTGAGCAGGGAGCGGACCGAGTCCCGGGTGCGCTTTGTCGCGACCGCCTCCAGCGCGCCCGAGGTGGCGAAGATGACGATCAGCAGGCCGCCGTCGAGCGCCTGTCCTATGGCGGCTGCGCCGAGCGCGGCGACGATCATCAGCAGGTCGACGTCGAGGGTCTTCACCCGTAGCGCCTGCAGCCCGGTCAGCGCCGGCTCCCAGCCACCCGCGGCGTAGCAGGCCGCGAACAGCACCCCCTGGACAGGGCCCGGCGCACCCAGCGCCCCGGCGAGCAGCGCGAGCAGGAACGCAGCCAGCGATAGCGCCGCCCAGCGCACCTCCGGCAGCCCCAAGAACGAGGTCACCCGGCCTGTCCGAGCGGCAATCCGCGGCGGCACCGGGGCCGGCACGCTCGGCACCCGCGTTGCGGTCCGGACGTCGACGCCGGTGCGCCCCGGACGCTCGGGGCCGTGCTCCTCGGCGTCGACGTGCCCGACGATGTGGCAGGTGGCGGTGTGGCTCACGACCGCGTCTCCTCCCCGGCCGCGGCCGCGGCGACCGCCGCGCTGTCAGCGACCGTCCCCGCCGGGTCCAGCAGCTGACGCACCAGGTCCCGCACCCCGGCGTCGACGAGCTCGTACCAGACCTGCTGCCCGGCCCGCCGCGGCCGGCAGATGCCGGCCAGCCGCAGCTTGCTCAGATGCTGGCTGACCGCAGCCAGCCCGACCCCGGCCAGCTCGGCCAGGCAGGTCGGGTTGGTCTCCCCCTGCGCGAGCGCGCACAGGATGGTCAGCCGGGTGGGGTCAGCGAGCAGCCGCAGCCGGTTGGCCACCGCCTCGACGGCCGCGGGCTCGGGCATCACGAAGTCATCGACAGTTGCGTGCACACTAAAATGCTAATGCGTCCCACCGGCCGTTGACGGACTGTACGGACACCGCTGCCTGCGGTAGCGCGGCGGCGATGCCGCATGGCGTCGGTGCCGGGTAGGCCCGGCGGTGGAGGTCGCGTCCTTGCGCCTGCGCCCGACCAACCGCCCCGGCCCGTTGACCCCCTGCAACGACGGTTGCACGCTTGACCGATGGCGCCGCTGGTCGGCCGCTGGGCGAATCGCCGCCGCCAGCCACTTCTGATGGTGGTGCTGGGCGCGGTCGCGCTGGCCGTTGCGGTCGGGGTGCCGGTCGTCTGGCGGCTGACCCGGCCGGCAACTCAGTCGCTGCCGCTGGCCACGGTGGCGACGGTGGCGTTGCCGGGGCAGGCCAGCCGGTTCGACTACGCCGACCTCGATCCGGCCGGGCACCGGCTGTTCCTGGCGCACATGGGCGACGGGACGCTGCTCGAGTTGGACACCGGGACCAACAAGGTTGTCGCGACGGTGCCGGACCTGCCCACGGTCACCGGGGTCATCGTGGTGCCCGCGCTGCACCGGGTGTTCGCCAGCGCCGCCGGCGCCGGGCAGGTCGTCACTCTCGACGAGGACACCGCCGCCGTGCTGGCCCGCGCACCGGCCGGCCGGTTCCCCGACGGCCTGGTCTACGTGCCCTCCACGAACCAGGTGTGGGTCAGCGACGAGAACGGCGGCGTCGAGACGGTGCTCGACGCCTCGACCGGCCGGCCGGTGGCCACCGTGCCGCTGGGCGGGGAGGCCGGCAACGTGCGCTACGACCCGGACGGCGACCGGGTGCTCGTCGACGTGCAGACCCGCGACGAGATCGCCGTCATCGACCCGCACACCCGAGCCATCATCGACCGCGTGCCGGTGCCCGACTGCGACCACGACCACGGGCTGCTGGTCGCCGACGGGCGGGCGTTCGTCGCCTGCGACGGCAACAACGCGCTCGTGACGCTCGCGCTGCCCGGGCTCACCCGGCTAGGGCGCCTCGACGTCGGCGACGGCCCCGACGTCCTGGCCGTTGACCCTGCCCGCCGGCTTCTCTACGTCGCCGCGGAGTCCGGCGACCTCACCACCGTTGACCTGCGGCCGGCCGCCGGACGGGTCACCGGCCGCGCGCACCTGGCCGACAACGCCCACGTGGTCGCGGTGGACCCGACCACCGGCCGCGGGTACTTCCCGGTCCCCGACACCGGCGCCGGGCACCCCGGACTGCTGATCACCACACCGCAGGAGGGCGGCTAGCCGTGACCGGGCTGCGTGGTCTGCCTGCCCGCTCGCCGACGGCGCAACTCCTGCTGCCCGTCCTCGGCCTCGTCGACGTCATGCTGCCGGCCACGTACACAGGTGTCGCGATGGAGGGAAGCGCCCGATGATCACGCCTATCGCCGCGGCCGCCGGCACCTTCGGTGCCGGGCACATCACGGTGACCGCCGCCATCACGGCCGCATGCGCGCTCGCCGCGGCGCTGTGGCGGCTGCCGCGGACGATGCAGGTCGACCAGGTCGCCATCGCCGCGCTCAGCTTCGCCGCGGTGCTGCTGTGGCGCCTGTCGGCGAACATGCCGCAGCTCAACGACGACGGGCTGCCCGGGTTCTCCGCCAACGACTGGCTCGCGCCCGTCCTCACCTACGTCACCCTCGCCGTCTACGTCGACCTGCGTGCGCCGGCCGACCCGCGTCGCTTCGCCCAGACCCGCGCGTTGGTCACTATCGCCGCGCTCGCGGTCAACGTCGTCACCATCTGACTCAGCAGAGATGTTCGAGGCCGATTGCTGGACCGCCGGCACAAAGCGCGGTGGGCAACCGGTCAGCCGCTGATGGAGCGAATACAGCCTGAACCACCCTGGGCTTCAGTGAGCACCGTGCTGCGTCGGTGCTCGTGCGCCCCGAGAGCCCACCCATGCGCCGAGTGCCTGGTGTGTGCGACTGACCCGACGTGAGGGTCGCGGGAGACCGCAGCAAGGGACCTCCTCCGTCAGGTCGCGGAACCCCATGAGGGCGGTCCGGCTGCAGCGGGTGGTCGGCCGGGCCGCGGCCGGTGCGGTCGTGCCAGGCGCGCAGCCGCTTCACCGTTGTGGACGCTGATCTTGATGACCGTGACGATCGACGTCATCGCCAGCCCACCCAACAGCCATGAGTGTCCAGCCGGCGACGGGGTATTGGGGCACCGCTACGGCCGCTGGGCGGCAGCGGATGGACTGGTCGGAGATCCCTTGTCGACGATGGAGGCAGGTCATGAGCTTTGACGTGGGCCAGATCGTCAACCTGGTCGAACAGCTCGGCGGTGACCGGCAGCAAGCTGCTCAGCAACTCCAGGGGGTGCAGCAAATCGATCCCGACCAGCACGGTGGTCTGCTGAGCAGGTTCGGCATCGATCCGCAGCAGCTGGCCTCCGGTGGCTACCAGCAGCATCTCGACGCACAACAACAACCGGACTACGGCGACCAGCAGCAAGGCGGCCGGTTCGACGACCAGCAGCAGGGCGGCGGATACGGCGACCAGCAGCAAGGCGACCGGTTCGACGACCAACGGGAGGGCGGCGGATACGGCGACCGGCAGCAAGGCGGCGGGTACGGCGACCAACGGGAGGGCGGCGGATACGGCGACCAGCGGGAGGGCGGCCGGTCCGACGACCAGCAGCAAGGCGGCGGGTACGGCGACCAGCGGGAGGGCGGCTACGAGTAGCGGCAGGAGGTGTTCCCGCAGGGTGTCGCCTGACAACGGAGCCGCTGGCAGCAGTCGCTCCCGACGGCTCCGCGCACCAGGGGGCCATCGGACGGCGGAGGGCTGGCCGCGCCGACCGATGCGGTGACAGCGCCGGCGCGGACTGGGGTCCCGGACGCGCGACGAGCCCGCGATGCGGCCGTGGTCACCCTGGCCCAGGATTTCGCTCGGCGGCACGGGCCCCGCGTCGTCGACATCGTCGGGGAACGGGTACACCTCGACGTCCTGCACT
>JAOPWG010000064.1 GCA_025965775.1 Modestobacter sp.
GTCCGGGCCCGGCCGGCGGCGGGGCGCTTGGCTCCGGAACCGCCGCTGCCGACCGCGCGGGCCGGCGGGGGACGGCGGCTGGAGCCGGCGGGACGGCCCACCGGGGAGGTCTCGTCGTGGGGAGGCACGCAGTGGGCCCTTCCTCGAGTCGTGGGTGGGCGCGGCGGCGCCTGGGCACCCCAGGATGACGTGTTCAGCTGTGTGCCGGCCGCCGCGCAGCGCCCGGCAGCCCGGCAGGGAGCCGGGCCGGGCTACTACTCGGTCGCCGCCCGGCGGCGGTTCCTGCGCGGCGCCCGGCCCGGGGTGGGCTCGGCGCCGAGCACGTACGAGGACACCAGGTGGTTCCAGCCGCAGCCGCGGCAGACCTCGACGGTGTAGACGGAGAACTCGTCCTGCATCGCGTCCATGCGGGCCAGTTCCGGGCCGGTCTTGGCCTGGCCGGAGACCGGGCCCAGCCCGTCACCGTAGACGTAACTGACCTGGGTCAGCCGCTCGCGACGGCACACCGGGCAGGCCTGGTCGGTCGGCTCGCCGTGGTACTTGGCCGCCCGGGACAGGTACGGACTGGCGTCGCAGACCTCGAACAGGCCGGTCCGCCCGGAGTGCACGTCGGCCAGCACCGCGCGCCGCTGCAGCGCGTAGTCCACCACCGACCGTCGTCCGGGCACGGCGCCAATGTACGCAGGGAGCGCCCTCCTGGCCCCCCTCTCGCGACCCGACACGGTGATCGCCCGGGCCACCGGCGCCGGGCCGGGCTTGCACCACGGGTGACCGGTCGATGTATCGTCTCGATACATCGACCGGTGGAGAGACGGAGGTGGCGCGTGCTCGAGTTCGCCATCCTCGGCCTGCTGCACCAGTCGCCGATGCACGGCTACGAGCTGCGCAAGCAGCTGGCTGCGGTGCTCGGCGGGCTGCGCAGCATCTCCTACGGCTCGCTGTACCCCGCGTTGAAGCGGATGCGCGCTGCCGGGCTCATCGCCACCGACGAGCCCGACCCGCGCGCTCCGTTGCCGGCCGACGCACCACCGTTGACCGGGCGGCGGGGCAAGGTGGTCTACACGATCACCGCGGAGGGCAAGGAGCGCTTCCACGAGCTGGTCAGCCAGACCGGTCCGGAGGCCTACGACGACGAGGGCCGCTTCGGCGTCCACCTGGCCTTCTTCCGGCACACCGCGGCGGACGTGCGACTGCGCATCCTCGAGGGGCGCCGGCGCACCGTCGAGCGGCAGCGGGACGGCCTGCGGGCCTCCCTCGGCCGCACCCGCGCCCGGCTGGACCGCTACACCGTCGAGCTGCAGCGACACGGGTTGGACTCGGTGGACCGCGAGGTCCGCTGGTTGTCCGAGCTCATCGACCGCGAGCTGGCCGACCCCGAGCGGGTCGACCGGGCCACCGACCGGGACAACGCCGTCCCCGGCCATGACCCGCCGCCCGGGGGAGACCCCCCCGGCGCGGATCGCAGCTCGTGACCACTACACATCGACCGGACCCGGACGGGTCCACCGCAGGAGGAAGTTCATGGGATCGGTCAAGGTCGCCATCATCGGCGTCGGCAACTGTGCAGCCTCGCTGGTACAGGGCGTGCACTACTACCGGGACGCCGACGAGACGCAGTCGGTTCCGGGCCTCATGCACGTCCGGTTCGGCGACTACCACGTCTCCGACATCCAGTTCGTCGCCGCCTTCGACGTGGACGCCAAGAAGGTCGGCCGCGACCTCTCCGAGGCCATCGTCGCCAGCGAGAACAACACCATCAAGATCGCTGACGTGCCGCCGCTCGGCGTGACGGTCCAGCGCGGCACCACGCTCGACGGCCTGGGCAAGTACTACCGCGAGGTGGTCGAGGAGTCCGACGAGCAGCCGGTCGACATGGTGGCCGCGTTGCGCGAGTCCGGCGCCGACGTCCTCGTCTGCTACCTGCCGGTGGGCTCGCAGCAGGCCGCCGAGTTCTACGCCCAGTGCGCCATCGATGCGGGCGTCGCCTTCGTCAACGCCCTGCCGGTGTTCATCGCCGGCACGCCCGCCTGGGCGGAGAAGTTCGTCGCCGCCGGGGTGCCGATCGTCGGCGACGACATCAAGAGCCAGGTCGGCGCCACGATCACCCACCGGGTGCTGGCCAAGCTGTTCGAGGACCGCGGCGTGCAGCTCGACCGCACCATGCAGCTCAACGTGGGCGGCAACATGGACTTCAAGAACATGCTCGAGCGGGAGCGCCTGGAGTCCAAGAAGATCTCCAAGACCCAGTCGGTGACCAGCCAGGTCGACCGGGACATGGGCGTGGGCAACGTGCACATCGGCCCGTCGGACCACGTGCCGTGGCTGTCGGACCGCAAGTGGGCCTACGTCCGCCTGGAGGGCCGCGCGTTCGGCGACGTCCCGCTGAACCTGGAGTACAAGCTCGAGGTCTGGGACTCCCCGAACTCGGCCGGCATCATCATCGACGCCGTCCGCGCCGCGAAGATCGCCAAGGACCGCGGCATCGGCGGCCCGATCCTGTCCGCGTCGTCGTACTTCATGAAGAGCCCGCCGGTGCAGTACAGCGACAGCGAGGCCCGCGACGCCGTCGAGGCCTTCATCCGGGGCGACGTCGAGCGCTGACGCGCGCCGGGCGACCGGCACCCGCGAGCGGCCCGCGCACTCTGCCACCGGCAGGGAGCGCGGGCCGTCCCGCGTCCGGGGACAGGTCTCCGCTGCGGCTCCTAGTGTTGACCCATGCCGCTCCGTCGCCCTCCGCTGCTGGTGCTGTCGCTGATGGTTCTGCTGGCCCTGCTCGCCGGCTGCGGTAGCGCCACCGCCACCGACCGGTCGCCGGGTGACCCGGTCAGCGACGCGGAGGCCGACGTGCTCGCCGGCCTGCTCCACCGGGACTTCACGACCGGCGGCGCCGACTTCGTGGTCGCGGCGCCCTACGCCGAGGGCGCCGTCCTCACCCTGACCGGCGAGGTCGACTTCGTCCACGGCACCGCCCGGGCGCAGGGCGTGACCAGCTACGCCGACGGGCGTCCCGATGACACCCGCACGCTGTTCTTCACCACGTCCGACCTCTGGTTCGGGGACGTGCCCGGGCTGTCGGCGGCGCTGACCGGTGCCGGGCTCCCCGGCGCCGCCTACGTGCGCCGGCCCATCGCCACCACCGGCGCGACCGGCAGCGCCTCGCTCATCGACGTGCTGGTCCAGCTGGTGCCGCGGCTGTCGGCCCGCGCGGACGACGACCCCCGCTCGTTCGTCGAGCGTCACTACACCTGGCAGGGCACCCGTTCGGTCAACGGCGCCCTGGCCTCGCTGTTCCGCAGCGGGACCGGGACGACGATCGCCGTGGCCGCCGACAGCAAGATGCTGCTGCAGTACGTGACCCGGCTGCCCGACCAGAACTTCGACGTGACGATCACGCTCAGCAACCACGGGCCCCGGGAGATCGCGCTGCCCGGTGACGCCGAGACCGTCAACGCCGCCGACCATCCGGACATCGCCGCCACCGTCGGCGTCTGAGTCGGTCGCCGACCCGTCGAGGGTCCTCCAGTGGGCGGCCGGCGGTCCGCCGGCGCCACGGCCGGCCCTGGACAGCACAAGAGGGGGCGGCCTCTTCCCCAGGCCGCCCCCTCTTGTAGGTCCTTGATACCAGAGACCCGCCCCGCCGGGAAGGGGCCGCGCCGGGAGGACCGGTCCGTCCCACCCGGGGCGTCCATCCGGTCCCACCCGTCCCAGCGCAGGACGCCGCCGGACGGGCCGCTCAGTTGGCGGAGGGGTCCGCGGGGGCCGTGGACAGCACGGCCAGCCGGCCGGTCTGGCGACGCAGCACCGCGCGCCACAACTCGGGGCCCGAGGCCTGCGCGAGGACGTCGCCGGGCATCCCGGCGACGCAGGCCCACGCGCCCTCGGCGATCTCACCCGCCAGCTGGCCGTCGGACCACCCCGCGTACCCGGCGAAGACCCGCAGCCCGGTGAGCTCGCCGTCCAGGTCCTCGGGATCGCAGTCCAGGTCGACCAGGTGCACGGACCCCGCGACCTGGCGCAGCCCGCTGTCGGGGTCGGCCGGCTCGCTGCCGTCGCGGGTGGCCAGGCACAGCGCGGTGTCGGTCTCGCACGGCCCGCCGACGTGGAAGACCCCCGGCTCCACGGCCAGCTCCGACCAGCCGGGCAGCACGTCGCTGATGCGGACCTCGCTGGGCCGGCCGAGCACGACCCCGAGGGTGCCGGTGTCGGAGTGGTCGAGGACGTAGACCACCGCGCCGGCGAACGTGGGGTCGGTCAGCACCGGCAGGGCCACCAGGAGCGACCCCGGCCGCACGTCGTCCAGACAGCCGGTGGACAGCGCCGGCGCCGCGTCGTGGCGTCGCTTACCGGCCGCCGGTCCGGCAACGGGACGACGGTCGGGGTCGGGTGACGAGGGCACCGCGTTCATCCCCCTCAGTGTGCATCAGCACGGACCGGTCGGGGCCCCCGACCGCCGCGCCTCCGAGCTGCCCGCGGCGTATTCCCGGATCGGCTGTTGGCCCGCGTGCAGCGACGTAGTGTGTCGGGAGTGGAGCAGGCGCCGATCACCGAGCGCCCCACGGTGCGCCACCTGCTCCACCGGCGCGACTTCCTCCGGCTGCTGCTGACCCGGCTGGCGTCGCAGTTCGGCGACGGCGTCTTCCAGGCAGCGGTCGCCGGCACGGTGCTGTTCAACCCCCAGCAGGCCGCCGACCCGATCGACGTCGCCGCGGGGTTCGCCGTCCTGCTCCTGCCGTACTCGCTCGTGGGCCCGTTCGCCGGCGTGTGGCTGGACCGGTGGAGCCGCCGCCAGGTGCTCATGCTCGCCAACACGGTGCGCGCCGTCCTGGTCGCCGGCGTCGCGGCGTTGGTGCTGGCCGGCGTGCAGGGCAGCGCCTTCTACGTCGCCGGCCTGGCGGTCTTCTCGGTGAACCGGTTCGTGCTGTCGGCACTGTCTGCCGGACTGCCGCACACCACCGACGAGGAATCGCTGGTGTCGGCCAACGCGCTGTCCACGACCTCGGGCGCGGTGGCCGCCGTCGTCGGCGGGGGATCCGCGATCGCCGCGACCGCGCTGCTCGGATCGGGCCCCGGCGGGTACGCGACCCTGGCGCTGGCCTCCGCCGTGCCCTACCTGGTGGCCGCCGGCATCGTCTCCGGCTTCGACCGGCGGTACCTGGGGCCCGACCACCTGACCCGGGTCGCCCGGGTGAGCCCCCGCGACATCCTGCGCGGGATGGTGGCCGGCGCCCGGCACACCGTGCAGCACCCACCGGCGGCCGCGGCGCTGGCGGTGATGAGCGTGCACCGGCTCTTCTACGGCCTGCTGACGCTGATGACCCTGCTGCTGTACCGCAACGGCTTCGAGTCCTTCGGCCCGTTCTTCCCCGCCGGGCTCACCGGGCTGGGCGAGGTGCTCGCGGCCGGGGCGGTCGGCACGTTCCTGGCCGCTGCCGTCACCCCGTCGATGGTCCGCCGCCTGGGCAAGCCGCGCTGGATCACCCTCTTGCTGATGGCCGGTGGGGTCGGTCAGCTCGCACTGGGCCTCCCGTTCATCCCGCCCACCATCGTCGCGGCCGGCTTCGCCCTGGGCTTCATGGCCCAGGCGATCAAGATCTGCGTGGACACCACGCTGCAGGAGACGGTCGAGGACGACTTCCGCGGCCGGGTGTTCTCCGTCTACGACACGCTGTTCAACGTCACGTTCGTCGTGGCCCTGCTGGTGGGTGCGGTCGCGCTCCCCCCCTCGGGGATCTCGTACCTGATGCTGTTCACGGTCGGGGGCGGCTACCTGCTCACCGCACTCCTCTTCGCCCGCTGGACCGGAGTGCGAGAGCGCAGGTTTCCTGCCGCCTCGCACTCCGGTCAGCGGAGGACGGCGGAGAGCTCGCTGCCGCAGGCATAGGGCTCTGCGCGCAGCCGGCGCACGGGGAACCGGAACAGACTCACGCCCGTGCCTTGGATGGCGTTCTGCCGGCGGATGTCGGATGCCCAGTCCGCCGCAGAAAGGTGGAACTGGGCTCCGTCGGCCTCGGCAGCGACCCGCTTCCGACGCCACAGGGCGTCGACGAAGAACGTGCCTCGCGCCGTCTCGACCGGAGCGTTCCACTCCGGTTCCGGCAGGTCCATCAACGTGACGACGCGTCGGAGGTCGCTCTCCCCGACCGACCGCATCCCTCGCCGGGCGTCCGCGAGTGCGTCACCGAGCCACGGCGTGCACCGGCGCCCCAACGCTCGCGCCTGTTCGTACAGACCGGGCACGGTGCAGAGCCCGCGCTGCAGCACATCGGCGATGACGTGGTCGACGTCCTGGCGGCGGTCCACGGTGACAGCGACGTCCACTGCCGCACGGGCTGGCTCAGTGACCGGCAGTCCGGCCACCACCAGCACCCGCTCCAGCGGCCGCCGGCTCTGGTGGACGACGACGAAGCCCGTGGACCGCAGGTGCCTGCCGTGCACCGCGGTGATCTCGACGAGGCCACCCTCGGGCGGCAGTGCATAGCTCCCACGCACGCCTCCCGGGCGGGGGGTCAGCCCGAGTTCCACCACGCGCGCCCCCAGAGCAGCTAGAGCACTGCGGTGCGACAGCACCACGTCGGCGCCGCCGTACTCCACTGCAGCCTGCCAGCGCTCGAGACGCGTGAGCGGACCGGAGTGACCGACGACCACGCCAGGGAGCGGCTCTTGCCACCGTCCGCTCGCGATCGCGGTCCGGACCCGGTAGGCACTCAGCCCGCCAGCGACCAGCCGGCGGCGGTGGGCGACAGGACGGCCGAGGTGGTCCACCGGAGGCATGCGCACCGGCGCAGGGTGCCGAAGAAGGCCAAGCCCTCGCTCCGCCCGTCCACAGGAGTGTGGGAGCGCAGGAAACCTGCGCTCCCACACTCCACTCAGCCGCGCGAGCGCCACCAGTCCAGCAGCGCCGCCTCCGCCTCGTCGGGCTCCAGCGGTCCGCGCTCGATGCGCAGGTCCTTGAGGAACCGCCAGGCCTGCCCCACCTCGGGCCCCGGGCCGATGCCCAGCAGCTCCATGATCCGGTTGCCGTCCAGGTCCGGGCGGATGCGTTGGAGGTCCTCCTCGGCGGAGAGCACCCTGATCCGCTCCTCGAGCGCGTCGTAGGTCCCCGACAGCATCGCGGCGCGGCGCTTGTTGCGGGTCGTGCAGTCCGAGCGCACCAGCTTGTGCAGCCGGGGGAGCAGGTCACCGGCGTCGGTGACGTAGCGGCGCACCGCGGAGTCGGTCCACTCGCCGCGCCCGTAACCGTGGAAGCGCAGATGCAGGAAGGTCAGCCGGGAGACCTCCTCGATGACGTCCTTCGGGTAGCGCAACGCGGTCAGCCGCTTGCGCACGAGCTTGGCGCCGACCACCTCGTGGTGGTGGAAGGACACCCGCCCGCGGGCCTCGTGCCGCCGGGTGGCCGGCTTGCCGATGTCGTGCAGCAGGGCCGCCAGCCGCAGCACCAGATCCGGCGACTCCGCTCCGTCCTCCCCCGCCCGCACCGCGGCGACCTCCAGCGCGATCGCCTGGTCCAGCACGGTCAACGAGTGGGAGTAGACGTCCTTGTGCTGGTGGTGCTCGTCGATCTCCATCCGTAGCGCCGCGAGCTCCGGCAGGACGACGTCGGCCAGCCCCGTTCCCACGAAAAGCTCCAGCGCCGCCCGGGGCGCGGGGTTCAGCAGCGTGCGGGACAGCTCGTGCTGCACCCGCTCGGGGGTGATCCGGCCCAGCGCGGCGGACATCTCGGTCATCGCGGTGACGACCTCGTCGTCCGGGGTGAGCCCCAGCTGGGCGACGAACCGCACCGCGCGCAGCATCCGCAGCGGGTCGTCGGCGAAGGAGTCCGTCGCGGCGCCGGGGGTGCGCAGGCGCCGAGCCAGCAGGTCGCCCAGGCCGCCGAACGGGTCGGTCACCGTGCGGTCGGGGCCCAGCGAGACGGCCATCGCGTTGACGGTGAAGTCCCGGCGGGCCAGGTCGTCGGTCAGTGACGTGCCCCAGGCGACCTCGGGGTTGCGGGACTCCCGGTCGTAGCGGTCGGCGCGGAACGTCGTGATCTCCAGCCGCTCGCCGCGGACCTCGGCCCCGACCGTGCCGAAGGCGATGCCGGTGTTCCACGTGGAACTGGCCCAGCCGCGCAACACCTCCAGGGTCTGCTCCGGCCGGGCGTCGGTGGTCACGTCCAGGTCGCCGACCGCGCTGGACCCCGGCGACCCGGCCGCCAGCAGGGCGTCGCGCACCGACCCGCCGACCAGGTGGGCCGAGAAGCCCGCGGCGGCGAACCGGGCGCCCAGCTCGGACAGCACGGGGGAGAGGTCGACGAGCTCGCGGACCGTCGCCTGCACGGCCTCGGGGACGGGCTGGGCGGGCAGAGAGGTCCGCTCGACCGGAGGACGACGCGGCGGCTGTACGGGCACGACGATCGA
>JAOPWG010000081.1 GCA_025965775.1 Modestobacter sp.
CCGCAGGATCGGGTCCTCCCGGACGCCGGCGTAGAACCGCGCGACGAGGGCCCGGAAGGTCGGTTCCCCACCGATCTCGGCGTAGAAGGTGCGCGCCGAGGGCAGCGACCGGCTCGTCTCGCTCATGTCACCGATCGTCCCTCAGCCACGTGCCCGGAGGCCACGTGGGAAGGGTCTCCCCTTCTGCCGGGCCGTGGGGCCGCGGCGCATCGCCAGCAGCGGCCCGAGGACGGCGAGCAGACCGACGCCGCCGGCCAGCGCCACGACGGTGCTGGGCCGCAGCACGTCGGCGCCCACGCCGGCCAGCACGGCCCCGAGTCCCTGGAAGCCGGAGAGGCCGGAGGCCGCCACGCCGAACGCCCGCCCCCGGTAGGCGCTGGGCACCGCCTGCACGAACGCGACGTTGAGCGGGATGTTGACCGCGCCGCCGATGCCGGCGAGGAAGAACAGCACCAGGACGACGGCGAAGGCGGCCGTACCGCGGTCCAGCACCAGGGGGACCAACCCGGCCAGCAGGACTCCGCCCAGGGACAGCCCGAGCAGCGGGGCGAGCAGCCGCTCCCGCAGGTGCGGCGGGCAGAACCGTCCGATGAACAGCCCGCCCAGCGCGGTGCCGGCGGGGTTGGCCGCCAGGAGCAGGCCGGCGGCGGCGGTGGTGCCCTGCAGCTGCAGGCCCAGTGGCGTGGCGATCCCCTCGGAGGCATTGACGAACAGCGCGGCCACCCACAGCAGACCGACGATGGCGCGCAGCCGGGGGGTCGAGGCGACCAGCCGCAGCCCGCTGCTGGCGGCCGCCCAGATCGAACCGGCCCCGCCCTCGGGACTCTCCAGCACCGGCGCGGGTCGACGGCGCAGCCCGAGGGCCAGCCAGGTGGCTGAGGCAGCGAAGGTGAGGGCGTCCAGGACCAGGGCAGCGGACGGGCTGAAGCTGACCAGCAGCACCCCGCCCAGCACGTAGCCGATCAGCTGCGCGACCTGGGCGGTGATGCCGGTCAGCGAGGTGGCGACGGCGTACCGGTCGCCGTGGAGGACGTCGGCCATCAGCGCGTTGCGGGCCGCCTCGAACGGCGGCGAGCACAACGAAGCCGCCAGCAGGAGGGCGAGCAGCACCGGCAGCGGCACCCCGGGGACGGCCATGAGGGCGACGAGCACCGCGCGGGCCACGTCACTGGTGATGAGCACCCGGTGCCGGGGGAACCGGTCGGCGAGCGCGGACAACACCGGGCCGCCGACCAGCCAGGGCAGGTAGCTGATGGCGAAGGTCGCCGCGGACAGCAGCGGGGAGTCGGTGCGCTGGTAGACCAGGATCGTCAGCGCGACCCGCGCCAGTTCGTCGCCGATCGTCGACAGCAGGTAGGAGCCGAACAGCGCCCGGAACTCGCCGACGGCGAAGACCTGTCCATAGGTGGCCGGCCGGTCGCCTCCGGGCGCACGGTGACGGGCGCGACGGCGCTTCAGCGGGTGTCCGTGTCGACGCGGGGGCCGCGGGCACAGCCGGCGCTCGACACGGTTCCGGCCGGATGCGGGGCGTGCCGCGGTCGGAGCCGGGTGTCACCCCGCTGCGGCATTGCCCCCGTCGTCCGCACCTGCACCCGCATGGACCCGTCCTCCGGTGTCGTCTCCCGTGCGCAGGACCGGCCGTGCCCTCGATCCGGCCCGGTCGCCGACCGCGCCCCGCTCACAGAGGCGAGTCTGGCAGGTAGACGGTGTGGGCGCGATCACCGGTCGGCCGTGTCGGTTCCGACTCGCCCCGATCCGATCCGGGTCAGTACCCGACCGCCGGTCCGGTGTGCGCTGCGAGGAAGGCCAGCTGGTCAGCCGCCAGTTCGACGGTGCGGCTGACCGCGCGGGCCCCGTGACCGACCGACAGCTCCCGCCGCAGCACGATCGGCGCGTCCCCGCTCGTGGCGTGCTGCAGCGCAGCGGCGAGCTTGCGCGCATGCAGCGGGTCGACCCGGGTGTCGGACTCGAAGGTCGTGAACAGCACCGCCGGGTACGCCGTGCCCTCGACGACCCGGTGGTACGGGGAGTAGCCCAGCAGCCAGCCCAGCTCGACCGGGTCGGCGGCCGTGCCGTACTCGTCGTTCCAGGTGCGCCCCAGCCCGAAGAGCTCGTAGCGGACCATGTCCAGCAGCGGCGCGCTGCACACGACCGCGGCCACCAGGTCGGGGCGCTGGGTGAGCATCGCGCCGACCAGCAGCCCGCCGTTGGACCCGCCCATCACCGCCAGCTGGGCCGGCGTCGTCCAGCCCTCCTGCACCAGGTGCTCGCCGGCCGCGGCGAAGTCGTCGAAGACGTTCTGCTTGCATTCGCGCATGCCCGCCCGGTGCCACTCCTCGCCGTGCTCCGAGCCACCGCGCAGGTTGGCCACCACCCAGACGCCGCCGGCCGCCACCCAGGCCAGCGCCTGGGCGCTGTAGGCGGGGGTGAGGGACACGTTGAAGCCGCCGTAGCCGTAGAGCACGGTGGGCCGTGGGGTGTCCGGGGTCGGGCGGGCGGGGGAGGACGGAGCGGACAGGACGAACAGGTGCACCGGGGTGCCGTCGGCCGATGTGGCGTGGGTCTCCACCACCTGCACGTCGGGGATGTCGCCGGCGACCGGTGCCTGCTCCCAGCTGGTCAGGGACGTCGGCCGGCCCGCGTCCCAGCGCAGCACCGACGGCGGCGTGGCGTAGTCGGTGTAGCCGACCCAGGCGGTGCTGCCGCCCTCCGGGGGTGCGCTCACGCCCGCGACGCTGCCCGGGCGCAGGTCGCTCACCTCGGCGAGCCGGCCGGTCCCGTCCGCCGCCCACACCGACAACCGGTCGGTGGCGTCGACGGCGTGCACCGCGAGCACCTGCAGGTCGCCGTCCGGGCCGTCGACCAGGGCGACGTCGGCCAGCACGCCGTCCGGCTGCTCGGGGACGACCTCCCGCCAGGCGGACGGCGTCCAGGTGCCCGGGTCGGCCGGGTCGGCCACGGCCAGCCGGCCGCGCGGCGCGTCGCGGTCGCTGTGCAGCCACAGCCGGCCGTCACGGGCGACCCAGGCCGAGGTCTGCGCGTCCACCCCGACCTGCAGCTCGCGCAGCACGCCGTCGCCGGCCAGGTCGGCCAGCCACACGTCGTCGCGCGGTGCGGTGCCGATGGAGGCGGAGACGACCAGCCAGCGTCCGTCGGCACTGGTGCCCGCCCCGAAGTAGGTGGCCGGGTCGCTCCCCTCGCCGTGCACGAGGACGTCGGTCCCGGGGTCGGCGCCGACCCGGTGGCGCCACACCCGGCGGTGGAACTGCTCCTCACCGGCCGGGACCAGCCCGGGCGCCAGCCGGCGGACGTAGAACAGCTCCTCCCCACCGGGCAGCCAGGCCACTGGTGAGTAGCGGCAGCGGTCGACCGGACCGTCCAGCAGTTCGCCGGTGGCGACCTCCAGCACGAACAGGCGGGACTCCTCGTCCCCGCCGGTGGAGACCTGGTAGGCCAGCCGGTCGCCCTCCCAGGAGGGTGACCAGGCGTCCAGCGTCGTCGTGCCCGTCGGGTCCAGCGCCATCGGGTCGACCAGCACCCGCACGCTGCCGTCGGGCTCGGTCACCCGCAGGACGGCGTGCTCCTGGCCCGGGTCGCGGCGGGTGGAGAAGGCCCGGCCCGCCCGCCACACCGGGATGCCGACCGCACCGGCGTGCACCAGCGAGGCGATCCGGTCGGCAAAGGCCGCGCGTGCCGGCAGCGCCGCGAGCGCCTCGGTGGCCAGCTCGTCCTGGGCCTCGGCCCAGGTGGCGGTGCGCTGGTCGGCGGCGTCCTCCAGCCAGCGGTAGGGGTCGGCCACGGACGAGCCGTGCAGGTCCTCGACCAGGTCCAGGCGGGGGGCGTCGGGGTATCGCACGGGTGCGACGGTATCCGGGAGGCCGGCGCCCGAGCCGGGTCGCCGTGCCGTAGCACAGGTGCGCAGTGCAGGATGAAGCAGCCCGTGGGCTGTCGAAGCCGTCGGCGGCCAGGGGCACTCGGAGGTGTCCCGTGTCGATCACCGCACTCGGGTCGTCCGCGTCGAGCCGGCCGGGCTCGGGCCACGACCCGCACACCGGTCCGCACGCGCCTGCCCCGGCAGCCGCGACCACCGGGGCGACGCTGCTGCTCAACGCCACCTACGAGCCGTTGTGCGTGGTCTCCAGCCGTCGCGCGATCGTGCTCGTCCTGGCGTCCAAGGCCGAGGCGGTGGACGTGACCGACGACGAGGTCCACGCCGAGCGGCTGACCCTCGCAGTCCCCATCGTGGTGCGCCTGACCCGGTACGTCCGGGTGCCGTACCCGGTCCAGGTGCCGTTGTCCCGGCGCGCGGTGTTCACCCGTGACGGCCAGATCTGCGTCTACTGCGGCGGGTCGGCCACCAGCATCGACCACGTCGTGCCACGCAGCCGCGGGGGCACGCACACCTGGGACAACGTCGTCGCCGCCTGCCGGCGGTGCAACCACGCCAAAGCCGACCGCTACCTAGCCGAACTCGGCTGGTCGCTGCCCCGGCCGCCGGGCGCGCCCAGCGGCGCGGCCTGGCGGCTTCTCGGGCACCGCACCATCGATCCCCGCTGGCGCGAGTGGCTGGGCATGCCGGAGTCGGTGAGCGCATGACCGAGCTCGCGAGGTCACGCAGGGACGCCGTACCGCCTTGCACGGGGCCGTGACGTCCCCCGCCACCGTCCGCCGCCTCTGGTCGCTGGGAGAGCCGTTCCACGCGCTGACCTACTTCGCCGACGAGGCGCGCACCGCCGCGGAGGCGGCCGGCCTGCCCGGCTTCTGGTCGGGCTACTTCGCCATGCGCGCCGCTCCGCTGGGGCCGGTCGGGCCGGCGGTGGTGACGGCGACGTTCGCGTCGTTCGCGCCCGGCTTCGTCGCCCGGCGGGTCCCCGCGGTGTGGGCCGCCGTCAGCCCGGCCGACGCGCTGGCCGCGCGACTGGCCGGGGTGGACGCGGCCGCCCGCCGGGCACTGGGGGACTGGCCCGGGTCCGCCGACGCACAGGAGGCGGCAACCCTGGCCAGTCGGGCCGCCGCGGCGGTCGACATCCCGGGGCGTCCGCTGGCGGCGGCGAACGCCGAGCTGCCCTGGCCCGAGGCTCCGCACCTGGTGCTCTGGCAGGCGCTCACCACGCTGCGCGAGCACCGCGGCGAGGGCCACCTCGCGGCGCTGCTGCAGCGCGAGCTGCTCGGTCTCCCGGGGCTGGTGCTGGCCGCGGCCGGCGGGGCGACGGCGGCCGACTGGCTGCAGAAGGCCCGCGGCTGGTCCCCGGAGGCCTGGGCCGCCATGACCGACCAGCTCACCCAGCGGGGGTTGCTCGCCGACGGGCAGCTCACCGCCGGGGGGCTCGCCGTCCGAGCCGCCGTGGAGGCCGATACCGACCGGCTCGCGCTGCACCCCTGGGCCGCACTGGGGGACAGCGGGTGCGACCGGCTCGCCGAGTTGCTGGCTCCGGTGCGGCGCGCGGTGGTGGCCGCGGGGGAGTGGCCGGCGCACAACCCGATCGGCGCCCCCGAGCCCGACTGAGTGAGCGGCCGGCAGTCAGGTGACCCGGCTGCGTTCGGTCGGGTAGCCCTCATGGGCGCGCTCGACGAGGACGGTGCGCAGCCGGTCCATCGCGTCCCAGACGTCGACGAAGCGGGTGTAGAGCGGCGCCGGACCGAAGCGCACGCGGTCCGGCGTCCGGAAGTCCGGGACGACGCCCCGGTCGACCAGCGCCCGGGTCAGCTGCCAGGCCGCCGGATGGGCCAGGCTCACGTGCGAACCGCGGCGGGCCGCGTCCCGGGGCGAGGCCACGGTCACGCCGTGTTCGGCCAGCCGTGCGTCGGCCAGCGCGATCAGCAGACCGGTCAGCGCCCCGCCCTTGGCGGCCAGCCGGTCGATGCCGGCCTCGGCGGACAGCCGGGCCCCCACCTCGACCGCGGCCATCGCCAGCACGGGGGGCGTGCCGACCGCGAACCGGTCCACCCCGGCAGCCGGGTCGTACACCGGGCCCATGGCGAACTGGTCGCGCTGCCCGAACCACCCCCAGATCGGCTGGCGCAGCTCCTCCTGCAGCTCCCGGCGGACGTAGAGGAAGGCCGGTGCCCCGGGGCCGCCGTTGAGATACTTGTAGGTACAGCCGACGGCGAGGTCCGCGCCGGCCGCGGTCAGGTCGGCGGGCACCGCACCGGCGCCGTGGCTGAGGTCCCACACCACCAGGGCACCGGCGTCGCGGGCAAGTCGGGTGACCACGGCGACGTCGACCAGCGCGCCGGACCGGTAGGCCACCTGGGAGAGGACGACGACGGCGACCCGCTCGTCCAGCGCCGCCGCCAGCACCCCCGGGTCCAGGCCCTCGTCGATGTCCGCGTCGACCTCGCGGACGGTCATGCCCCGCTGGGCGGCGACCCCGGCGACCACGTACCGGTCGGTGGGGAAGTCGTCGGCGCAGCACACCAGCACGTCGCGACCGGGCCGGGCATCCGCGGCGGCGACCAGCAGCTTGTAGAGGTCCACCGATGTCGAGTCACCGACCAGTACCTCGCCCGGGCGGGCACCGAGGACGCCGGCGGCCAGCACGTCGCCGATGCGCCGGGACCGCTCCACCCAGTCGGCCCAGGAGCCGACCAGGCCCCGGCCCCACTCCTGCTCGACCACCCGGGCCACCGCGGCCGGCGTCTCCCGCGGCAACCGGCCCAGGGAGTTGCCGTCGAGGTACAGCAGCCGGTCGGGCCCGTCGTCCTCGGCGCCGGTGAAGCGGGACCGGAAGCCGGCCAGCGGGTCGGCGTCGTCGGCTGCTGAAGCCGCAGCGCGGGAGAGGTCCACCCCGGCATGCTCTCCCGGAGCACTAGCGTCGCCGATCGTGACCTCGTCGACCGGCACGCAGCTGCACGACCTCACCGCGCTGGAACAGGCGGCCGCCGTCCGGGCGCGGGAGGTGAGCGCGACGGAGCTGGTGGAGCACGCCCTGGCCCGGATCGAGGCCCTGGACGCCGCCCTCGGCGCCTTCATCACGGTCACGCCCGAGCGGGCGCTGGCCGCGGCCGCCGAGGCCGACCGCGCCGTGCTGGCCGGGGACGAACTGCCGCGGCTGCACGGCGTGCCGACGGCGATCAAGGACCTGAACAACACCGCCGGCGTGCGGACGACGTTCGGGTCGGCGGTGCTCGCCGACTTCGTGCCCGACGTGGACGACGCGGTCGTCACCGCGCTGGCCGCCGCCGGCACCATCAGCCTGGGCAAGACAAACACCCCCGAGTTCGGGTTCCCCTGCTACACCGACAACGACGTCGCCGGCCCGGCGCGCTGCCCCTGGGACACCACGAAGCTGGCCGGCGGGTCCAGCGGCGGAGCCGGCGCGGCGGTGGCCGCCGGGCTGCTGCCGTTCGCGCAGGGTTCGGACGGCGGCGGGTCGATCCGGATCCCGGCCGGCATCAACGGACTGTTCGGCATCAAGCCCGGCCGCGGCCGGGTCAGCAACGGCCCCTTCAGCTCCGAGGTCACCGCGCTGGGGGTGCAGGGCCCGCTGACGCGCACCGTCCGTGACGCCGCGGCCATGCTGGACGCGATGGCCGGGCCGGTGCCCGGCGACCCGTTCTGGGCGCCGCCGTTGCCGGCCGGCGAGACGTTCCTGGGCGCCGCCGACCGGCCGGTGGGCCGGCTGCGGGTGGGGCGCTACCTGGACTCCGGCATGCCCGGGGCGGACGTCCACCCGCAGGTGCGGGCGGCTTTCGAGGACGCCTCCGCGCTGCTGGCCTCGCTCGGTCACGAGGTCGAGGACCTCCCCGGACCGCCGCTCACCGACGGCGTCTTCCCCGCGTTCGAGGTGGTCTGGGCGTTGTCGGCGACGACCCTGCCGGTACCGGAGTCCGCCGTGCCGCGGCTGCGGCCGCTCACCCGCTTCCTGCGGGACCGCGGGCTGGCGCTGAGCGCGAGGGACGCCATGGAGGCGATGTTCACGCTGCGGGTCTTCGCCCGCCGGTTCGTCCAGGCGACCAGCGGCTACGACGTCGTCCTGGCCCCGATCTGCACGCTGCCGCCGCGGCCGCTGGGCTGGTTCGACGGGGACGGTGACGGGGCGGCCGACTTCGAGCGACAGAAGCGTTACGCCGCGTTCCCGGCCGTCTACAACGTCACCGGCCAGCCGGCGGTCAGCGTGCCGCTGTGGTGGACGGGTGACGGGCTGCCGATCGGCACGATGCTGGTCGGCCGGCCGGCCGACGAGGTGACCCTCATCGCGCTGTCGGCACAGCTGGAGCAGGCCCGGCCATGGGCGCACCGGCACCCGGCGATGTGGTGAGGGCACCCTCCCGACGCGCGGACACCGCGGCCGGGAGCTGGCCGGGCCGGTGATGATCGGGGCCGGTAGATTGCGCACATGCCCTGGATCGAGACCGTGCTGATCTACGGCGCCATCCCGCTGGCGGTCTTCCTCCTCTTCGCGGTGTTGACGCTCGTCCCCGGCCACGGCAAGGACAAGACCCGTTACCGCCCCGGCCAGCCCTGGGACCACGAGCCGGTCTGGTACGAGCCACACCCCGACACCGCCGGCGTGCACGGCGGCGGCCACGCCGACGCCGACGCCGGCCACGGCCGGCGCGGTGTCGGTGCCACGGCCGCCGCGCTGGCCATCGGGGAGCGCCCCCACGAGGCCGACACCGAAGGGCCACGGCGCACCGCCGCCGGCGGCGCCCGCGGGACCTGGTGACCGGCCGATGAGCTCCGTCGCCTCGTCCCCCGGCCCCTCGCGTACTGGAGGCTCCGCAGTCATGACCCAGCAGCTCGACTCCCGGGGGAGCAGCGACACCCGGGACACCCAGGGCTCGGTCGTCGATGAGACCCGGTCCGGTCCCGTCTCCTTCCGCGACCTCGCCCGGATCGACGAGGCGTTGACCATGTCCTCCCGGGAGACCGGGCTGTGGTTCACCCTCTACGTGGGCGACCTCGGGGCGGACACCCGCAGCACGGCCGAGGCCCTGCACGCCCGCTCCGGCGAGGACACCGCGAACAGCGTGCTGGTCGCGCTGTCGCCCGGGCAGCGCGTGCTGGAGATCGTCACCGGCTCCGCGGCCGCCCGACGGCTGCCCGACCGGGCGTGCGCGCTGGCGGTGCTGTCGATGACCGGCCGGCTCGGCTCGGGCGACCTGGCAGGCGCGATCATCAACGGGCTGCGGCAGCTCTCCGACGCCGCCGGGCACCCGTCGCACCGCCGGCACTGACCCGGCCGCTCCTCTTCCGAGGGCCCCGCACCCGCCCGGGTGCGGGGCCCTCGTGCGTCCGGCCGCAGGACGACGGGAGCCCCGCGACGTCGCTGCGTCGCGGGGCTCCCGTCGGGCGGTGGGTCAGCCGGCGGCGGCGTCCCGCGCCCGGGCACGCAGCGCCCGGGCCACGCCGTCCCGCCCCTCGGACACCAGCCGGCGCAGCGGTGCCGGGGCGGTGCTGTTGTCGGCCAGCCAGGCGTCGGCCGCCTGCAGCGTGCGCTCCTCGATGATCTTCGGGAAGAGGTACTCGACGGCGTTCTTGGCGATCTCGCCCGGGCGCCGGTCCCACATGCCGCGGATGTCGGCGAAGTACCGCTCCACGTAGGGCCTGGTGATCTCGGTCTGGGCGGGGTGCCAGAAGCCGGCGACCATCGCTTCGTGCACGGCATTGGGGATGGACTCGTCGGTGAACGCCCGCTGCCAGGTCTCGGCCTTGGACTCGGGCGTCGGGCGCAGGGCCCGGGCCGTCGCGGCCCGCCGGACGCCGGTTGCCGTTGCGTCGCGCTCGGCCTCGGCGTCGATCTCCGCGCCACCGGCCGCACCGATCGCGACCAGGCCGTTGAGGAAGGACCATCGGGCGTCGGCGTCCACGGTCAGCCCCTCCACCTCGACCGAACCGTCGAGCAGCCCCCGCAGGACGGCGACGTGCTCGTCGGTGCGGGCGGCGGCGGCCAGCGTCCGCGACCACTGCAGCTGGGCGTCGCTGCCCGGCTCGGCTGCGCGCATCGCGGCCAGCGCGTCGTCGGCCAGCTGCACCCAGCCGGTCGTTGCCCAGGCCGGGTCGGCGTAGGAGGCCAGCGCGGTCTGCACCCGGGCCAGCAGCGACTGGACGACGCTGATCTCGGTCTCCGCGCCCACCCCCGTGAGCACCAGCTGCACCCAGTCGCGGGCGGCGAGCTCGGCGTCGCGGGTCATGTCCCAGGCCGCCGACCAGCACAGCGCGCGGGGGAGGGAGTCGCGCAGGTCGCCGATCCGGCTGCGCAGCGTGGCCAGGGACCGCTCGTCCAGCCGCAGCTTGGCGTAGGTCAGGTCGTCGTCGTTGACCAGGACGAGGTCCGCGGCGGGATGGCCGATGAGCTCGCTCACCTCGGTCTGCGGGCCGTCGACGTCCAGCTCGACCCCGTGGGTGCGCGTCAGCCCGTCGGGCCCGGCGGTGTAGAGGCCCACGGCCAGTCGGTGGCGGCGCAGCACCGGGTGCTCCGGGACCGCGGTCTGCAGGATGGCGAAGTCGGAGTACCGGCCGGACTCGTCCAGCTCGTAGACCGGGCGCAGCGTGTTGACCTGGCTGGTCTGCAGCCACTGCGCCGCCCACTCGCTCAGATCGCGGCCGGAGGCCTCCGACAGCTCGCTGAGCAGGTCGGCGAGGGTGGTGTTGCCGTACTCGTGCTTGCGGAAGTACCGCCGGACCCCGGCCAGGAACGCCTCCCGACCGACATAGGCGACCAGCTGCTTGAGCACCGAGGCACCCTTGGCGTAGGTGATCCCGTCGAAGTTCACCTCGACCGCGGCGACGTCGGGGATGTCGGCGGCGATCGGGTGGGTGGAGGGCAGCTGGTCCTGGGCGTAGGCCCAGCTCTTCTCGGTGTTCGCGAACGTCGTCCAGGCCGTCGTGTACTCGGTGGCCTCGGCCTGGCACAGCGTGGAGATGTAGGTGGCGAAGGACTCGTTGAGCCACAGGTCGTCCCACCACCGCATGGTCACCAGGTCGCCGAACCACATGTGCGCCAGTTCGTGCAGCACCGTCTCCGCGCGCCGCTCGTACCGGGCCCGGCTGGTCTTGGACCGGAAGACGTAGTCCTCGAGGATCGTCACCGCGCCGGCGTTCTCCATCGCCCCGGCGTTGAACTCGGGTACGAAGAGCTGGTCGTACTTGTCGAACGGGTACGGGTAGTCGAAGACCCGGTGGTAGAAGTCGAAGCCGGCCTTGGTGACGGCGAAGAGCTCGTCGGGGTCGAGGTACTTGGCCAGCGACGCCCGGCAGTACAGCCCCAGCGGGATGCCGTCGTGCAGGTCGGTCACCTTGGCGTAGGGGCCGGCGACGAGGGCGACCAGGTAGGTGGAGATGCGCTTGGTCGGGGCGAAGTGGACCAGCTGCGAGCCGCCGTCCCCGGCCTCCAGGGTGCGGTCGCCGGTGTTGCTGATGACCTGCCAGTCGAACGGTGCGGTGACGTGCAGGGTGAAGGTGCCCTTGAGATCGGGCTGGTCGAAGCAGGCGAACATCCGCTTGGCCTCGGCCGGCTCGAAGTGCGAGTACAGGTAGACCTGGCCGTCCTCGGGGTCGACGAAGCGGTGCAGCCCCTCCCCGGAGAGGGAGTAGTGGTAGTCGGCGTCGACGACGAGCTCGTTGTCCTCGGCCAGGTCGGGCAGCGCCAGGCCCTGCTCCTGGGTGTAGCCACTGATGTCCAGCTCGACGCCGTTGAGCGTGGCGGAGTGGATCCGGTCGGCCACCAGGTCGACGAACGTGTCGGCGCCGGGGGTGCGCGCATCGAAGTGGATCGTGGTGACCGAGCGGAAGGTCTCCTCGCCGGGATGCCCATGGCCGTCGGTCACGTCGAGGGAAAGGTCGTAGCTGCGCACCGACAGCAGCCCGGCGCGGGCTGCGGCGTCGTCACGGGTCAGGTTGGGTACGGGCACCGGGCAAGGTTCCCATGGGCCGGTGACGGTTTCCTCCGGTGGACCGCTGGGCTGCTGCGGGAATGCGCAGACCGGCGCTGGCCTTCCTGGCCAGGAGAGCCCCCTGGAGGGCGCCGGTCGTGGGCGATCCCAGCGACCGGGCAGCGTTCCCAGGACCGACCACCGAGGAGCATCCACCGATGACCGAAGCAGTGCAGAGCGCGCCCACGAAAGCCCGCGTCGACTTCTGGTTCGACCCGCTGTGCCCGTGGGCCTGGCTGACCAGCCGCTGGGTGCTGGAGGCGGCGAAGGTGCGCGACATCGACCTGCACTGGCACGTCATGTCGCTGGCGGTGCTCAACCGCGGCCGCGACCTGTCGCCCGAGTACGTGGACATGATGGCCAAGGCGATCGGCCCGGTCCGGGTGGCCGTCGCGGCAGCCCAGCAGCACGGTGACGAGGTGCTGGGTGATCTCTACACCGCGATGGGGACGCTCCGGCACCACGACGGCCTGGAGATCGAGGACATCATCGCCCCGGCGCTGGAGAAGGTCGGCCTGCCGGCCGAGCTGGCGCAGGCCGCCGGGTCCACCGAGTACGACGAAGCCCTGGAGACGAGCCACCACGAGGGCATGGACCCCGTCGGCGACGACGTCGGTACCCCGGTCATGCACATCGACGGCGTCGCCTTCTTCGGTCCGGTCATCAGCAAGGTGCCCACCGGTGAGGACGCCGGCAAGGCCTTCGACGGCGCCGTCCTGCTGGCCAACCTGCCCGACTTCTGGGAGCTCAAGCGCACCCGCACCGCGGGCCCGGACATGGACTCCGTCCCGGCCGAGACCCTGGAGATCACCGGCATCCGCTGAGCTGTCCGGGCCTTCGGTACCGAAAGCCCCGTGCCTTCGGTACCGAAAGCACGGCCGGAGGGGGTGCGGCATCCTGTGCCGGTGCCGCACCCCGTCCGTCAGCGCGTGTTCATCACCGGCGCCAGCGCCGGCCTCGGCCGCGGCATGGCCCGGGAGTTCGCCGCCCGCGGCCGTGACCTCGCCCTGGTCGCCCGCCGCCTGGACCTGCTCGAGGAGCTCCGCGAGGAGCTGCTGGCCGCCCACCCGGGGATCCGGGTCGCGGTCGGCCGGCTCGACGTGGACGACGTGGAGGCGGTCGCCCGGGTCGTGCCGGAGCTGGCCGCCGAGCTCGGCGGCATCGACCGGTTCATCGCCAACGCCGGCCTGGGCAAGGGGGCACCCGTGGGCACCGGCCGGGCCCGGCCGAACCGCCAGGTGCTGGTCACCAACGTGCTGGGCACGCACGCGTGCTGCGAGGCCGCCGTCGAGCTGTTCCGCGCCCAGGGCGCCGGGCACCTCGTGGTCGTCTCCTCGGTGGCCGGGGTACGGGGGATGGGAAACACGCGGACGGCGTACGCCACGTCCAAGGCCGCCGGCGCCGTGCTCGCCGAGGGCATCCGCGCCGACCTGCTCGGCGACCGGGCCACCCGCGCCATCCGGGTCACCACCATCCACCCCGGCTTCATCGAGACCGACATCAACGCCGGCCGCCGCGGGCCGCTGACCGTCGACCTGGACACCGGGGTCCGGGCGCTGACCGCAGCCATCGAACGGGAGCCGGTGCGGGCCTACGTGCCCGAGTGGCCGTGGCGCCCGGTCGCCGGACTGCTCCGGGTGCTCCCGCTGCCGGTCGTGCGCAGGCTGGCCTGAGGCCTCACAGCCGCGACCTCGCCGTCCGCCGGGTCGGCTCGTCGAAGGCGGGAGGTGCCGTCGGGTCGGCCAGCCAGCGGGCGAGCGCGGCCAGCTCGTCCCGCTGCGCCCGTACGAAGGCGCGGTCGACGACGGCGCCGTGACCGGGGACGACGGGCCCTCGGGCCAGCGCGTGCACCGTGGTCAGGGTGGCCGGCCACTCCAGCGGGAACGCGTCCTCCATCGCCGGCGGTGCGCCCTCCTCGACCAGGTCGCCGGCGAACAGCACGTCGTCCACCGCGACCACGAGGTCGCCGTCGGTGTGCCCGCGGCCGGGCAGCGTCAGCGTCACGGTCCGACCGCCGACGTCGAGCACCGTCACGTCGTCGACCACGGAGTCCGGCGGGTCGATCGGCGCCACCGCCACCAGGTCGGCCTGCGCGAGATCTCCCGCGGCCCGGAGCCCGGCGACCACGAGCGCGCGCTGCCGGTCCCCGGTCGCGGCGAGGTCCGCTGCGCAGCGCCGCGAACCCCACACCTCGGCCGGCCGGAAGGCCGCGTTGCCGAAGCAGTGGTCGAAGTGGGCGTGGGTGTTCACCACTGTCCACGGGTGCGGGGTGACCGTCCGGACCGCCTCGGCCAGGGCCTGCCCCTCGCCCAGGTGCGAGCGGGTGTCGACGACCAGGCACCGGCCGTCGCCCACCACCAGCCCGCAGTTCAGGTCCAGGCCGACGTGCCGGCGGACGAACACCCGATCGCCCACCTCGAGCCAGCCGCTGGCCGCGCACGCGCTCACCAGCAGATCCGCATCGGCCGGCCGCGGGAGTCCCTCGTCCCGTCGCCGACGCACTGGGCGGTGCCTGCGGCCAGCCGCTGGGCGGACCAGGCGGCCGCGCAGGCGTCCAGGGCGTCGGTCACCGGCACCCGGGGCGGGGCGTCGGACAGGGCGGCCTCGACGTCCATCACGGTGCGCAGCGCGCGCAGCCGCTGGAGCGTGCCGCGCGCGGTGCCCTTGGCGTCGCGGACGGTGGGGTCGAGCGCGCGGAACGCCAGCTCGGGATGCACCTCCACGACCCGCTCGTCCGGGGGCTCCCCGAGGGCGTCGTCGAGCTCACGGATGGCGGCGATCAGCTGGTAGGTCTGGGCCGACGGCGCCCGCCGGCCGGCGGTGGCGCCACGGCTCAGCTCCCGGGCGTGCGCGTAGTCGCGAGCGCCCAGCACCGCGCGGACCGGGGAGGGGAACACCGCGCCGGCCGCGCCGGCCCCCTTCAGCCGGTCACGGGCGGCGACGTCGCAGGCCCGGACGCCGTCCTCGGACAGCCCGATCGGCATGTCGATGGCCACCGCATCGACCCCCGGGACGGCGAGCACCGTGGTCACGTCGGCCAGGGCCAGCAGGTGTACCGACCGGCCGTCCAGGAGCGCTCCGACCCATGCCCCGCGCCAGCCGTCCACCCCGAGCACCGCCACCGGACCAGCCTGCCATCCGGGCTGAGAGGATCGGCTCATGCGCGTCTTCCTCGGCACCGACCACGCCGGCCTGGAACTGAAGTCCCACCTGCTGCAGGCGCTCGCCGCAGCCGGCTACGAGCCGGTCGACTGCGGGGCCTACGAGTACGACGCCCAGGATGACTACCCGCCGTTCTGCTTCGAGGTGGGCGAGCGGGTGGTCACCGAGCCGGGCACGCTCGGGGTGGTCATCGGCGGGTCGGGCAACGGCGAGCAGATCGCGGCGAACAAGGTGCCGGGTGTGCGGGCCGCCCTGGTCTGGAACACCGAGACCGCAGAGCTGGCCCGCCAGCACAACGACGCGAACGTGGTGTCCGTCGGCGGCCGGCAGCACTCCGTCGAGGAGGCGACCCGACTGGTGCTCACCTTCCTGGCGACACCGTTCAGCGGCGCGGAGCGCCACGTCCGCCGGATCGCCCTGATCAGCGACTACGAGCGGGAACGGCACCGCCCGGCCGGCGGGGCACCGACCACGACGCCCTGACGGTGGTCGGCGGCGACGTCCGCCGGTCGCTCGCCGCGGTCGCTGATCTGCTGGCCCGGGTGGACGACGCGGCCGCACCGGTGCCGGCGATGGGCGCCGACGCGGGTGGGGTGGTCACGCACGTGGTCGGCTGCCTGGCGTTCTACGCGCACGACCTGGTCGCCGGCCCTGCCAGGTCACCGCGGTGGACGTGGCGGGCCGTGCCGACGCCGACCTGGGTGGGGTGACCGCGAGCCTGCGGGCATGGGGCGAGGTCCTGGCCCGGGTGGTGGACGCCGCGCCGCCGGGGGAGCGGGGCTGGCATCACGACGGGACGCCGGACGCCGCCGGCTTCGCCGCGCTGGGCGACCGGCCGCGGGGACCTGCCGGGGCGACCCCGGCCGACCAGCTGGCGGTACGCCGTGGCGCCGGCCGACGAACGGGCCTGGTGCCTGCGGGGTGATCGACCCGCGGGTGCGATCGACCGGTGGCGGACCGGGCGCGCCCACCGCCGGCGGCGGGCGGGAACAGGGTGGGACGCTCGGCCGCCTCCCGACGGGGATCGCGCTCAGAACTCGTCGGGGCACCACGGCGAGACCGGCCAGTGGAAGGCCGTGGACGCCGCGGTGACCGCGCCGGGGCTGATCTCGGTGACCCGTCCGGCGCCCTGCAGCGTCGCCAGCGAGACCCCGCCGAGGTAGGCCGCGGACAGCGCCTCGACGTCGAGCACGAGGTCGGGATCGCGGTCGGTGCGGTCGCAGTAGGCGCCGGCCGGATGGCCCCACAGGTGCCATCGCCCGTCGTTCCAGTCACAGAAACGATCGCGCACCTCGAGCACCAGGTCGATCCGCGCCGGGTAGCGCCGGGCCGACAGGGCCTGGCCCACGTCGACCAGCCGGACCCACAGTGCGTCCACCGGGGTGGAGTGCAGGGCGCGCTGGTCGGCCAGCAGGTGCCGTAGCGGGTCGTCGGCGGAGGCCATGGGGGCGCACACCGTACGGATCAGGTCGATCGAGAGCAGGAAGCGCCACAGCGCCGCGTAGGCCGCCGGTGTCAGGGCGCGGACCTCGCCGACGGTCAGGGTCCCGTCCGGCTCGCTGGTGTCGGTCCAGGACGACTGCACGCGATAGCTGGCGTAGCCGGTGACCCTGCCGTCGGCCTCGGCGTGCAGCAGGTACCGGCGGGCCGTGGCGCCGCGCCGCTGGGTGGGGTCGTCCCGCAACTGGCGGTCCCACCACCGGTCGTCGCGGTCCAGATTGCCCGGCACGGATCGGCGGACGCGGTCGTACACGGCCATCGCCGGCGGGCGGAACTCGTCGAGGTCCACCAGCCGGACGGTGCCGGTGCCGCAGTCGACGTCCGGCCGCAGCCGGAGCCGCTCGGTGGGGCCGCTCCACCCGCCGCGCCAGGTCGCCGGCGCGTAGCCGAACCGGCCGTAGATGGAGGATTCGGCGGCCCACAGCGCGGCCACCGCCTCCCGCCCCTGGTCGCGCACCTCGGTGAGCTGCCGCCGCATGACCGCGGTCAGCACGCCCCGCCGCCGATGCGTGGGCGCGACGGTGATCCAGGTGACCCCGGCCGTCGGGACGACGGCGCCGGGCACGGTCATCTCCAGGCTGTAGATGCCCGACGTGGCCGCGATCCGGTTCCCGTCGAACAGCGCCAGCGACCGGTCGAGCTCGGCGACCGGTGAGGGCTCGTCGGCGAACGGGCCGCCGGGCTCCTCGCCGAAGACGTGGTCCAGGGCCCGGGTGAGACGGGGCCACTCCTCGACGGTGACGGGGCGCAGTTGCTCAGCGAGATCGGACACGGGAGCTGTCTACCGCGCGGGGACGGCGGACCGCCAACGAGTTGCCGGCAGCAGGAGAGCGCTCATGGGCGCTCGGCGGTCCGGCTGTCACCATCGCCGTCATGACCGCACCCGAGCCCGCTGCCGACCCGTTCACCCGGGCCGTCGACGGCGTCCTGGCCGGCGAACGGCTCACCCGGCGGCACTGGCAGGTGCTGCACGCCCTGGCCTTCGGCGCCGGGGACGCCCTCGACCTGCGGGACGTGCTGGCGCCTTCGGCGGGCCGGTCGACGTCTCGGCGGTGCTGGCCGACCTGTCCGCGCGCGGCTGGGTGAGCGGTGACGGCGGCGGCCGGCTGACGCACACGGCGGCCGGCTGGCGGCTGCGGGCCCCGGCCCGGTTCCGCACCGCCGTCGACGAGAGCGCCCCGGGTGGAGGGCGCAGACCGCCGAGCTGACGCCGCTCGCGGCCAGCGAGAAGGCCGGGCGCGGACAGCGCATGAGCGCGACCGTCGTCCGGCCCGTTGCTCGGTGAAACAGAGTCGGCTCCGTTCGCCAGGTGGGCCGGTGCGACGGGCACGGCGGTGCTGGGCCGCGGGGCCTTACCTGCGGGGGCCCCGCTCGGGCAGGATCGACCGGTACCGCGACCCCTGGGAGGGACTCCTCCGATGACGGATGTGCTCGCCGGACCGACCGGCACCGGCCTGACCCGCGACGGTGCCCGCGACGGTGCCCCCGAACTCGGACCTCGGCTGGCCGAGCACCGGCGGGAGCTGACCGGCTACTGCTACCGGATGCTCGGGTCGGCGTTCGACGCGGAGGACGCCGTCCAGGACACGATGGTGCGGGCCTGGCGGTCGCTGGACCGGCTGGAGGGCAGCGGCGCGCTGCGCTCGTGGCTGTACCGGATCGCCACCAACGTCTGCCTCGACGCGCTGGACGGCCGCAAGCGGCGGGCGCTGCCGGTCGACCTGTCGGTGGAGCCCTCCGCGCCGGTGGAGGCGTCGCTGGCGCGGGTGCTGCCCGACGGCGCCTGGGTGGAGCCGGCGCTGGACCGGCAGGTGCTGCCCGTCGGCGGGGACCCGGCCGAGCTGGCAGTCCAGCGGGAGTCGGTGCGGCTGGCCTTCGTGGCGGCGCTGCAGCACCTGCCGGCCCGCCAGCGGGCCGTGCTGATCCTGCGGGATGTGCTGCGCTGGAAGGCCGACGAGGTGGCCGCGCTGCTGGGGACGACGAGGGCCGCGGTGAACAGTGCGCTGCAGCGCGCCCGGGCCACGCTGGCCGGCCTGCAGGCAGCCGACGCCCGGCCGGCGCCGGAACTGGCCGAGGAGCACGCCGACCTGCTGGCGCGGTACCTGGACGCCTTCGAGCGCTACGACATCGACGCCTTCGTCGCGCTGCTGGCCGAGGACGCCGTCCAGGACATGCCCCCTTTCGCGATGTGGCTGCGCAGCGCCACCGACATCGGCGCGTGGATGCTCGGTCCCGGGATCGAGTGCCGGGGGTCCCGGCTGCTGCCGGTGTCGCTCAACGGCAACCCCGGCTTCGCCCAGTGGCGGGCCGGTGGGCCCGACGGCGGGTACCGGCCGTGGGCGCTGCAGGCGCTGGAGGTGTCCGGCGGGCGCGTCGTGCGGATCACCTCGTTCCTGGACACCCGGCTCTTCGCGTTGTTCGGCCTGCCCGACACGCCGCCGGACCGATGACTCCCACCGGGCCCGGCAGTCCTGGCTGACATGACCGACACGACCTCCACCGGGACGACGACGTCCACCGTGCTCAGCGACAGCCCGGCGTTCGGCGGGTTCTCCGTCGACGACCTGGACCGGGCCCGGACCTTCTACGAGCAGGTCCTCGGCCTGCGCACCTCACCCGAGGCGATGGACGGGGTGATGACGCTGCACGTGGGAGGGGACCGCGCCGTGCTGGTGTACGCCAAGGGCCCGGCGCACACCCCCGCGACGTACACGGTGCTGAACTTCCCGGTGGCCGACGTCGACGCGGCGGTCGCCGAGCTCAGCGGCCGCGGCGTGCAGTTCCTGCACTACGACCACCCACCGACCGACGAGACCGGCGTGATGCGGGCCGGCGGTCCGCTGATCGCCTGGTTCGCCGACCCGGCCGGCAACGTCTTCTCGGTGATCGAGCAGCGCTGAGCGACCCCGTCGCGCACGGGGGGGCGCGACGGGCGCCCATGCCGGACGATCTGTGGCACCAAACGCCGTACCCGAGGAGCCCCGGTGGCCGTGGGTGAGCACAGGTTGAGCACGAGCGG
>JAOPWG010000115.1 GCA_025965775.1 Modestobacter sp.
GGGCTTGCCGGTGTTCCAGGCCGGGCACTGGCTCTGGCACCGCCCGCACTCGGTGCAGGTGGTGAAGTCCAGCATCCCCTTCCAGGTGAAGTCCTCGATCTTGCCGCGGCCGAAGACGTCGTCCTCGCCGGGATCCTCGAAGTCGATGGGCTTGCCGGCGGAGGTCATCGGCTGCAGCGGGCCCAGGGCGACGCCGCCGTCGGCCTCGCGCTTGAAGTAGATGTTGAAGAAGGCGCTGAACCGGTGCCAGGCCACGCCCATGTTCAGGATCCGGGAGATCACGACCAGCCAGATCAGCGAGACGATGATCTTGACGAAGGCGATCGAGCTGATCAGGTTCGGGCTGGCCGGGAACAGATGCGACAGCGCGCCGGACACCGGGTGCGACCAGGACGGGGCGTCGTCGTAGCCCGTGGCGATCTTGGCCGCGCGGATGGCCAGGATGCAGATGCCGATGACCAGGACGACGGTCTCGACGAAGTAGCCGCGGCCCTCGTTGGACCCGGCGAACCTGCTCTTGCGGCCCAGCCGGCGCGGGTGGTCCTTCTGCCGGATGGCGATCAGCACCAGGATGCCGAGCACGGTGCCGGTGCCGATGACGTCGACGAAGAGGTTCCACAGGCTCCAGCTGCCGATGAGCGGCAGGTGCCACTTCGGGTTGAAGACCTCGCCGAAGGCCTCGACCAGGGTGAGGAACAGCCCGTAGAAGCCCAGGAAGACGAACCAGTGGGCGACGCCGATGGTGGACCACTTGAGCATCCGGGTGTGGCCCAGCGACTCGACGGCCAGCGTCTTCAGGCGCGGGCCGACCGGGCCGAACCGGGTGCCGTCGGGTTGGCCGGTCCTGATGATGGCCAGCATCGCGCGGACCGCCTTGACGGCGTACACCACCGCCACGACGAGGAACACCACGGCGATGGTGCCGAGGACGATCTGCAACGGGCCCATGGGCTCCCTCTCCAACGCGTGCACGGGCGTCGTCGCCCATCCCCGACGGACGATAACCGGGCGGCCACAGGCTACTTGCCGGTAACAGCCAGCCGCCCTACGAGTCCGCCGTTCTTGTCCCTCCCTCACCCTGTGGTCGCCGTCCTCGCGCTGCAGGGTGAGGACGGCGACCCCAGGGTGGGAGTGGTCGTGCGGCAGCACGCTCGGCTCAGGCCGTGCGGAGCACTCCGGCGGTACGCCGGACCACCGTGAACCGCCGCCGTGTGGGTCCCGGCCGAGCCAGCAGGCCGCGGAGCCGCTGCTCCACAGGCGTCCACCCGCGCCCGAGGTCGGTGTCGGCGATGCGAACGACGCGGACGTCCAGGGCCCGGAGTTCGTCCTCGCGCCTCTTCTCCTCCCACAGCACCTGGCCGGGGGTGCGGTCGCGCCAGGGATCGGTGTACTTCAGCCGTCCGTCGAACTCGACCGCCACCGCGGCCTCCTCGTACCAGCCATCGACGACAGCGACGAGCCGTCCGGCGACCCTGACCTCGACCTGCGGCTCGAAGACGGGCAGCCCGGACCCGACGACGCGCAGCCGGCCGCGGGTCTCCAACGGGGATTCGGCTCGCCCGTCGGCGAGACCGACCGCCCGGGCGGCCCGGGAGGAGCCGGGCCAGCGGCGCACCGTCGCCAGGACCTCCTCGAGTTCCGGCAGCGAGGTCCGCCCACGGAGGAGTGCGGCGTCGATCGCGACCACGGCGTCCTCCAGTGGCCACTCGCGGGAGCAGTCGACGAGAGTCCGGGCCGGCGACGTGACGGGCACAGGTCCCCGGGTGCCGCAGTGCGCGGATGGCAGTGCCGCGCAGGTCATCAGGTAGTTGCTGCGCCGGCGCCACTGCGTCGGGTCGGTCAGTCGGACCGTGTCCTCCCGTTCCCGCTGGACCGGCAAGCCCCAGAGCCGGGCGGCCGAGATGTGGCTCGCGACGGCGAGCGGGCGTCCGAGGGTCAGCAGGACGGCGAGGCAGTCGACCGCGTGTCGGGCTCCGCGGCCCTCGACCTCGGCGAGGTCGTCGGCTGTCGCGAAGACGCCGCGGCGCAGCCGGACCCATCGCCCCGACGAGACGAGGTGCCGGACCTCGCTGTGGGTGTAGCCGGCCTGACGTGCCTCTGCCGCGGTGAAGACCCCGAGCCGGCGGGTGGCGACGTGGCGCAGAGCGGGGTGCATCGGGCAAGGCTGGCCGGTCCGGCGTGCTGCTGGGGCGGCGGACGGTGATCTGTGGACGGCCGTGGGCTGAGCGGCGACCGTCCTCACCCTGTGGTCGGCGTCCTCACGCTGTGACGTGAGGAGGGCGACCGCGGGGTGAGGGTCGTCGTGGGGCAGGCCGCGAACGCCAACGCGACGCGCCCCCCGGGAACACCGGTCGCCGTACCGCCGTTAAGGTGGGCAGGAAAGTTGAGTGGACCCGGCGCAAGTAGCCGGCGCGGTCCCTCGGCTCACTCCGGACCAGGTTCCACCCCAGAACGGAAGAGAGGCCACCTCCATGGCTCGCGCAGTAGGCATCGACCTCGGCACCACGAACTCCGTCGTCTCGGTCCTCGAGGGCGGTGAGCCCACGGTCATCGCCAACTCCGAGGGTTCCCG
>JAOPWG010000117.1 GCA_025965775.1 Modestobacter sp.
CGTCGACCCGGTCGTTGACCAGGCAGGTCGTCCCGGCCGGTGCGCAGAGCTCCACCACGGCGCGGGCGAAGTCGTGCAGCTCCCGGTCCGTGCAGCCCTTGGCCCGCACCTGCACCACCGGCGCGCCGGCCGCGATCGCGGCGGCGACCGCGTCCAGCGCGGGCTGCCCGCCGCGGGCGTCGGTGAGGACGTGCAGCCGGCCCAGCGCGCCGGTCATGCCGGCCGGCGGGCCCGCAGCGCCCCGGGCAGCACGAGCAGCGCGGTGAGGACGGCGGCCACCGCCAGGCTGACCAGGGACGCCGACCAGCCGTTGGCCGGGTCGATGCCCAGGTCGGCCTGCCGCGCCGTCCACCACGCCGTCCAGCCGGAGCCGACGCCGGCGAAGTACGTGGGGAGGGTCAGCTGGTAGGTGACGAACCCGGCGACCCACGGCAGGAGCAGCAGCAGCCGGGCCGGGGCGGTGTCGGAGGTGTCCCAGCGGCCGCGCGGCAGCAGCCAGTAGGCGACCACGAAGACGCCGACCAGCGGGACGAACACCGCTCCGATGAGGAAGAGGAACGGCTCGTAGTTGGCGATGTCGAAGGTCAGCGCCAGCAGTGTGGCCGCCGCGCCCACGACCAGCGCGAGCATCCGGCGGTCCAGCCGGGCCACCACGTTCTGCGCCGACACGGCGGTGGAGTACAGGTTGGCGAAGGCCTCGTCGAGCTCGACCACGACCAGCAGCAGGACGGCGAGGGCGCCCAGCGGCACGGCCAGCAGCGCGTCGACGACGTCCAGCCCGGAGCTGCCGTAGGCGGCCAGCGCCAGCACGCCCAGGGTGAACATGGCGACCGTGGCGATCCCGTAGCCGACGGTCGCGCCGGTGAACGCGCCGCGGGCGGTGCGGTTGTGCCGGGTGTAGTCCGCGGCCAGCGGGAACCAGGAGATCGGCAGGGCGATGACGATGTCGGCCGCCGTCCAGAAGGACGCCCCGGCGCCGCCGGTGATCGGTGGCCGCGGCTGGGTCAGCACCTCGACGAACAGGTAGGCGATCGCGGCCAGCGCCGCCCACACCGCGTACCGGGAGAGGATGCGGACCACGCCCAGCGGGCGCAGCGCCATCGCGGTGGCCAGTACGCCGGCGACCAGCACGAACGGCCAGCGCGGTGCGTCCAGGACGCGGGAGGCCGCCTCGGCGATGATCACGATCTCGAAGGTGGCCCAGCCGACGCACTGCACCAGGTTGAGCACCGTGGGCAGGTAGGAGGTCCGCCGGCCGAGCAGCCCGCGCAGCAGGACCATGGCCGGCACGCCCTCGCGGGCGCCGGCGGCGGCGCCCAGGCCCAGCAGGACCGAGCCGATGACCGCGCCGACGGCGATCGCACCGATCGTCACCCACAGCGACCGTCCGGGCAGGACGACGTAGACGGCGGCCACCGGCAGCAGCAGGCTGATGCCGAGGTTCCCCCACAGGCCGAGGGAGTCCCGGGTGCCCAGGGTGCGGGCCGCGGGCTCGTTCAGGGTGAGGGGCGCATCGCCGGCGGGACCGGCCGTGCCGAGGACCTCGGACGTGCTCATGGGAATGCTCCCTACGCCGGCATTACCCGGTCAGGTTCCGGCGGTCGGCGGCGTCCAGCCGCCCTCTCAGCCCGGTTCTCCGAGCTCCCGCACATGGCCGTGGGCCATGACGGGGCCACCTTAGGCCACCTCGTAGAGTCCCGCCCGTGCCGGTCGCCGAGCTGCTGCAGCGCCACGCCGGTGCCTGGCGGGGGGCCACCGCGCATCCGTTCCTGGCCGCCGTCCGCGACGGGTCGGTGCCGGTCGCGGCCTTCGACACCTGGCTGGTCCAGGACGCCCGGTTCGTGGCCGACCTGCTGCGCTTCCAGGCCCGGCTGCTGGCCCGGGCGCCGCGCCCGGCGCAGGCGGTGCTCGCCGCCGGCGCGGTGTCGCTGGTCGAGGAGCTGACCTGGTTCGAGGAGCAGGCATCGGTGCGCGGACTGGACCTGGCGGCCCCGGCGTTGCCGGCCACCGAGGCGTACGCGGCACTGCTGGAGCGGCTGGACGCCGCCGACGTGGGCACCGCGCTGACGGCGCTGTGGACGATCGAGCGCACCTACCTCGACGCCTGGTCGCACGCCCGCCCCGGCGTCCCCGCGTACCGGGAGTTCGTGGCCCACTGGACCGTCCCGGGCTTCGCCGGCTACGTGGCCGGGCTGGAGGCGGCGGCGGACGCCGTCCTGGGCGGCGGGGTGCCCGACGAGCCGGTCTTCCTCGAGCTGGTGGCCGCCGAGACCGGGTTCTGGGACATGGCGGTGGGGTCGGCGTGACGGGCTCCGGTCTGGCCGCCCGGCTCTGGGCGGAGAACGCCGACCTGGCCGGGGCGGCGCTGTCCCATCCGTTCGTCACCGGCCTCGCCGCCGGGACGCTGCCGCGGGAGCGGTTCGCCGGCTACGTCGCCCAGGACGCGTTCTTCCTGGAGGCGTTCGCCCGCGCGTACGCCCTGGGGGCGGCGCACAGCACCGACCGGTCAGGCCTGGACGCCTTCGCCGACCTGCTGGCCGGGGTGCGTGAGGAGCTGCGGCTGCACGGCTCGTACGCGGCACAGTGGGGGATCGACCTGGCGCAGGTGCAGCCGCTGCCGGCCACGCTGGCCTACACCGACTTCCTGCTGGCCACCGCCTCGCTCGGCGGCACCGCGCTGACCTGCGCGGCGATGGTGCCGTGCATGCGGCTGTACGCCCATCTCGGGCAGTCGCTCGCCGCCGGCGCGGATGGTGCGGGCGACTACGCCGAGTGGATCACCACCTACGCCGACCCGGCGTTCGAGGTGCTGGCCGGCACGCTGGAGTCGCTGCTGGACGCCGCCGCCGGCCCGGCTGTCGACACCCCGGCGCTGCGCCGCGCCTACCGGCGGGCGATGCAGCTGGAGGTCGGCTTCTTCGACGCCGCCTGGGCCGGGGCCTGATCCCGCCTCACCCCGGCGCGCCGCGCAGCCGCGTCAGCAGGGCCTCCCCGTCGGGCACGCCGAGCCCGGTGCACGGATCCCAGCCCGGGCCGGCGGTGTAGGCGCCGTTGCTGCCGCTGGTGATGTCCCGGAACCCGGCGGGCACCGCCCCGGCCGACAGCCCGGCGTAGAGCAGTGGCTGCAGCAGCCCGGGCCGCCGGCCCAGCGCCTCGGCCAGCCGGCAGGTCAGCGCCGACCACAGCGGGGAAACCGCGCTGGTGCCGCCGAGGACCATGTCGGTGCCGTGGACCCGAACCTGGTAGCCGGTGGCCGGGTCGGCGTCGGCGGAGACGTCGGGCACCCCGCGCCCGGGACGGCCGGTGTCGGCGTCACCGGGCACCCCGACACCGGTCTGCCAGTCCGGAACGGCGTACACCGCGCTCACCCCGCCTCCGGTGCCGCCCAGTCCGGGACCGTGGAACCACACCGTCTCGCTGCGCACGGCGCCGGTCCCCGGGTCCGCGTGCAGCGTGGTGCCGCCGCAGGCCAGCGCGTGCGGGCTCGAGGCGGGGAAGTCGACGTGCGCATGCCCGTCGGTGGCGCTGTCGGTGCTGCCGTCGTCGCCGGAGGCCGCGCACACGGTCATCCCCAGCGCCGCCGCGTCGGCCATCGCATCGTCCATCGCGGTGCGGGCCTGCGCCGTCCAGGCGTCCTCGTTCTGCCCCCAGCTGATGCTCACCGCGGTCGGTGTCGGGGTGGCGTGCACCGCGGTGCTCAGCGCGTCGAGGAAGCCGCGGTCGGTGTTGGGTGCGAAGTAGACGACCAGACCGGCGCCGGGGGCCAGCCCCCCGGCGACCTCGATGTCCAGCAGCACCTCGCCGTCGGTGTTCGTGTCGCCCGCGGGGGCGTTGGCGCCGCCGTCCACGCCGACCGCGGTCACCGTCGGCGGGTGGGCCAGCCCGATCGAGGTCCAGTAGGCGTCCAGGTCGGGCTGCGTGTACCCGCCGCCGAGCTCGAGGACCGCCAGGGTCTGCCCGCTGCCGTCGGTGCCGGCCGGGAACCGGTAGATGCGGCCCAGTTCGGGTGCGGTGAAGGTGGTGTCGACGGCGGCGGCCGGCCGGAACAGGGCGCGGGCCTGCGGGCGGTCGTCCAGCCCCAGGACGGCGGTGACCCGGCCGGCCAGCGCCGCCGGCACGGCGAGGTCGCCGGTGCGCTGCCGGTGGGTGACCGGCCGGCCGGTCACCGGGTCGGGGGACTGCACCCGCTCCAGCCTCGCCCCGAAGACCCGGGACAGGGTGGCCACGTCGCCGGCGACCGTGAGCCGCCGGGAGGGCAGGTCGACAGCGGTCACGTGCACGCCCTCCGCGGTGAGCGCCGCGGTCACGGCCTCGACGTCGGCGGGGTCGGCGCCGTGGGTGTCGGCCAGCTCGGCGCGGCTCATCGGTGCCGTCCGGCCGACGTCGGACGGCAGCGGGGTCCGCCGGCGGAGCACCAGGGTGACGTCGAGCTGTGCGGTGGGGTCCAGCTCGCCGGCGGACTCGGCGCGGGCCACCGGGCGGCGGGTGCTGCCGGGGAGTGTCCGTCGGCCGGCTGCCGGATCGTCTGCCATGCCCGACAGCGTGCTCCCGGGGTCTGACGGTCGGCGACGTGAAGCGGCGTCGCCGCGCCGGGCCGCGTCCGGGCCGCCGCCTGTGGGCACCGCCCGAGATCGTGCGTTGACCGCCTGATGAGATGCAGGCAGGAATCACACGGCCCGCGCCGGCTGAACTGCTGCCGTGGGCACCTGAGAACTCGACGAGGAGATGGCAGTGGCACAGCAGAGGACGGCGATCGTCACCGGGGCAGCACGCGGGATCGGGGCGGCCATCGCGAAGCGGTTCGCGCAGGACGGCATGGCCGTGGCGGTGCTCGACCTGGACGAGGGTGCCTGCGCCGGCGCGGTCGAGGCCATCACCAGGGCCGGCGGCGAGGCCCTCGCCGTGGGCGCCGACGTGTCGAACGAGGAGTCGGTCGCGGCGGCCGTCGAGCGGGTGGCGCAGGAGCTCGGCGCCCCGACCGTGCTGGTGAACAACGCCGGGATCACCCGGGACAATCTGCTGTTCAAGATGACCGTCGAGGACTGGGACTCGGTCATGAGCGTGCACCTGCGGGGCGCGTTCCTGATGAGCCGTGCGGCGCAGAAGTACATGGTCGAGGCGGAGTTCGGCCGGATCGTGAACCTCTCCAGCGTCTCGGCGCTGGGCAACCGCGGTCAGGTGAACTACTCCGCGGCCAAGGCCGGCATGCAGGGCTTCACCAAGACCCTCGCCATCGAGCTGGGCCGCTACAACGTGACCGCGAACGCCATCGCCCCCGGGTTCATCGAGACCGAGATGACCGCACGGACCGCCGAGCGCGTGGGCGTGCCGTTCGAGCAGTACAAGGAGATGGCCGCCAAGCAGATCCCGGTCGCCCGGGTCGGCCAGCCCGAGGACATCGCGCACACCGCGTCGTTCCTGGTGAGCGAGGGGGCGGGCTTCGTCTCCGGTCAGGTCATCTACGTCGCCGGCGGCCCCCGCGACTGAGAAAGGACCCCGCTGCCCCCACCACTCGCACGCTCGCGGCGGGACCCTGCTGCGGGGCCGTCGAGCCCCCCATCACTCGCACGCTCGGGGCGGGCCCCTGGACGGGGCCGCTCCAGCACGTCACCTCGGGTCTGCACGGCGGCTGGGGCCGCCGTGCAGACCCCGGCGGGCCAGGGCGGCGGTGAGCGCCGTCCAGGCCCGCACCGGCACCAGCCGGGCGATCTTCATCGTGACCATCATCGGGAACGGGAAGACGATCTCCGCCTTGTCCCGGGCGATGCCGTCGGCGATGCACCGGGCCGCCTCCTCGGGCTCGACCTTGAACGGCATCGGGAACTGGTTGCGGTCGGTCATCCGGGTGCGCACGAAGCCCGGGGACAGGGTCTGGACGACGACGCCCCGCGGGGCCAGTGACCCGCGCAGCGCCTCGAGCAGGTTGAGCAGCGCCGCCTTGCTGGCCCCGTAGGCCTCCGAGCCCGGCAGGCCCCGGTAGCCGGCGACCGACGCCATGCCGACGATCCGGCCGCGGCCCTC
>JAOPWG010000149.1 GCA_025965775.1 Modestobacter sp.
GCCTTCTTGATGAACATCATCGGAGGCAGGTCGTCCATGTACCAGTTGGCACCGATCTCGACCAGGTCGATGACCTCACCCCGCTCGAGCGGCTTCATCCAGGAGGCCGCCTCCTGGGTGTAGTCGATCTTGGTCCAGGAGTCGCCGACGCGGGCGTAGAACGGTGTGAAGTCGTGGAAGCCCTGGCCGTGGTCGTAGGTGAACCCGTACTTCTGCAGCAGCGAGGCGGTGATGTTCGACATCTCCCACCACGGCGGCACGTACCCCCGGGGCGCCTTGCCGCTGACCTTCTCGATGAGCTCCACGCAGTAGGAGAGGACGTCCTCCTCCTGCTTGGGGGTCATGGCGATCGGGTTCTCGTGCGAGTAGCCGTGCGCGCCGATCTCGTGGCCGGCGTCGACGATCTTCTTGACCGAGTCCGGGAAGGTCTCGATCGAGTGCCCGGGGATGAACCAGGTCGCGGGCACCTCGTACTTCTGGAACAGGTTGAGCAACCGCGGGGTGCCGACCTCGCCGGAGAACATCCCTCGCTGGATGTCCGACGGGGAGTCCTCTCCGCCGTAGGAACCGAGCCATCCCCCGACGGCGTCGATGTCGACGCCGAAAACGCACTTGATGTCCTTGGGCACGTCCATCTCCTTCTGATCAGCACCGCTGTGCGGCCCGGGTGGAACACGTGAGTGGAGCGATCTGGTCCGTGAGTGCCGGACCGCCATTGTCGGTGCGGAGACCCTCACCCGGCCACCGTCCCGGGCAATCCCTCGAAGTAGCTCACCACCTCCTCGGCGGTGCAGGCGTCGGCGTACTTCGCCGTCATGTCGAACAGGCTCGCCTCGTGCGGTCCCGCGGCGCGGTCGGCGCAGCAGTCGGTGACGACGAACGTGGGGAAACCGTGCTGGACGGAGTCCACGACCGAGGCGCGGACGCACCCCGAGGTGGTGGCGCCGAGCACGAGCACGGTATCGATGCGCTCGCTCACCAGCAGCGCCTGCACCGCAGTGCCGAAGAACGCGGAGGCGCCGGTCTCGGTCACCACCGGCTCCCGGTCCAGTCGGCCCAGGGCGGGTCGATCTCCACCCAGGCCGAGCCCACCGTGAGCGCGCCGAGCGAGGGCACCTTGCGCAACCAGGTGGTCGCGGCCCGGCTCCCCGGCTCGTAGGCGATCGTGGTGAAGACGACGAGCACGCCCCGACGCCGGGCCTGGTCCAGCAGCCGACGCGTGCGCTCCACCTCGGCCGTCAGGTCCGAGCCCAGCGGGCACTCGGGGTCGGTGAACCCGCGGGAGAAGTCCACCACCAGCACCGCCGGACGGCTGCCCCACGCGAAGCCGCCGGTGAAGCCGGCCTCCCGGTAGACCGTGCTGGTGGGGTCGCCCCCGCCATCGATGTCGGTCGGCATCACGTCCCCGGAGTTCGGGCCGAGCGTCTGCCCCACGTAGAGGTTCCCCCCGGGGTCGCTGGCCAGCAGGACGGCGGTGGGCGCCACCTCGGCAGGGACGCCGAAGCGGCCCACGGGCAGCTCCGCCTGCTTGGCCCGCTTCCGGTCCTCGGTGATCCCCTCGACCATGGCGGTGTGCACCGGGCCGGGAGCGACGGCGTCGACCAGCACGCCGTGCTCGGCGACTTCCAGGGCCACCCCGCCCGCCGCGCCGATCTCCTGCGCGACGTCCCGGGCCGTCTCGCCATCCCGGTCGGCGAGCACCACCGTGGCCCCCTCGGCGCAGAACGCCGCACCGATGGCTGCACCGATCCCGCCGGCACCGCCGACGACCAGCGCCACTCGATCGGCCAGGAGCAGCCCGACCCCGCGCTGGACGACTGGCTGGTGCGGGGGGGGCGGTGATCCGAGTGCGGTGGGCCTGGGCGGCCCAGCGGCTGGTCGACCTCGTGGAGGTCGAGCTCGAGGAGGTCGAGCTCGAGGACGGCGGCGACTGGCTGCTCGCCGGGGAGTTCGAGGCCGACGTCCACGTCGGCACCGGGGTGGTGTCGGTGCGCGAGCGGTTCCCGCCCGGCTCCCCGCAGCGGCCCCCGACCCACGAGGAAGTGATGCGCAAGGCGCAGGAGTGCCTCACCGGCATCGACCTCGACCCCACGGCGATCACCTGGTCGACCGCCGGGCAGCTCCTGCGCGACCACTTCTGAGACATTTGCCGCCGTACAACCAACCGAGGGAGGAGCCCCATGGAAGGGCTGACCGAGGAAGAACAGACGATCGTCGAGACGGTCCGGGAGTTCGTCGACCGGGCGGTGAAGCCGGTGGTCCAGGAGCTGGACCACACGAACACCTATCCCGAGGCGCTCATCGAGCAGATGAAGCAGCTGGGCATCTTCGGCCTGGCGATCCCCGAGCCGTGGGGCGAGGCCCGGGTGAGCACCCCCTGCTACGCCCTGGTCACCGAGGAGCTGTCCCGGGGGTGGATGAGCCTGGCCGGGGCGATGGGCGGGCACACCGTCGTCGCCAAGCTCATCCTCGACCACGGGACCCAGGAGCAGAAGGACGCCTATCTGCCGCGGATGGCGACCGGCGAGCTGCGTGCCACGATGGCGCTGACCGAACCGGGGGGCGGCTCGGACCTGCAGGCCATGCGCACCACGGCCACCCGGGACGGCGACGAGTACGTCGTCCAGGGCTCCAAGACCTGGATCACCAACGCCCGTACGGCCGGGGTGGTGGCGTTGCTCTGCAAGACCGACCCGTCCGCCGTGCCGGCGCACTCGGGGATCAGCATCCTGCTGGCGGAGAAGGGCCCCGGCTTCACGCTCTCGCGCGACCTGCCCAAGCTGGGCTACAAGGGTGTGGAGAGCTGCGAGCTCTCCTTCGACGGCTACCGCACACCCACCACCTCACTCCTCGGCGAGCGCGAGGGGCTGGGCTTCACGCAGATGATGCGGGGCCTGGAGATCGGCCGGATCCAGGTCGCCTCACGCGCCCTCGGGGTCGGCCGCGCGGCCCTGGAGGACGCGCTGCGGTACGCCCAGGAGCGGGAGACCTTCGGCAAGCCGATCTGGCAGCACCAGTCCATCGGCAACTACCTCGCGGACATGGCGACCAAGCTCGTGGCCGCACGCCAGCTGGTGCTCTACGCGGCCCGGCGCTTCGAGGCCGGGGAGCGGGCGGACATGGAGGCGGGCATGGCCAAGCTGTTCGCCTCCGAGACCGCCATGCAGATCGCCCTGGACGCGATCCGGATCCACGGCGGGTACGGCTACTCCACCGAGTTCGACGTCGAGCGCTACTTCCGTGACGCCCCGCTGATGATCGTCGGCGAGGGCACCAACGAGATCCAGCGCAACGTCATCGCCCGTCAGCTGGTCTCCCGGAACACCGTGGCGCCCTGACATGAGCTCTGACGTCCCGGCCTCCGGCCCCCCGGACGCCCGTAACGCCCGCTCGTGGTTGTTCGTCCCCGGGGACCGGGCCGACCGGTTCGACAAGGCGGCCGGCAGCGGCGCCGACATCGTGGTGCACGACCTCGAGGACGCCGTCGCACCGGACGCCAAGGCGACGGCCCGCGACCGGGTCGTCCGCCGGCTGGTCGACGGCGGTGTCGGGTGCGTGCGGGTCAACGCCTCCGGCACCCCGTTCCACCAGGCCGACGTCGCGGCGCTGGCCGGCGTGCCGGGCCTGCGTGCCGTGCTGGTGCCCAAGGCCGAGGACCCGCGGGTGCTGTCCGCGCTCAGCGCGGCTCTGGGCCCGGACACGGCCGTCGTCGCGCTCGTCGAGACCGCCCTCGGCCAGTACCGCGTCCACGAGCTGGCCGCGGCACCCGGGGTGGCGCGGCTGGCGTTCGGGTCGATCGACTTCGCCCTCGACGTCGGCGCCGACGACGCCGCTCTGCCGCTGCTGCTCGCGCGCTCCTCGCTGGTGCTCGCGTCCCGGGTGGCCGGTCTGCCGGCGCCGGTGGACGGGGTGACCCAGGACCTGGACGACCCGGCCGTCGTCGCCCGGGACACCGCCGCCGCGGTCAGCCTGGGCTTCGGCGGCAAGCTCTGCGTGCACCCGCGTCAGGTGGCCGCCGTCAACGCCGGGTTCCGGCCCAGCGAGGCCGCCATCCGCCATGCCCAGCAGGTACTGGCCGCCGTCACCGACGGCGGCCCGGCCCGGATCGGTGGGCAGATGGTCGACCGGCCGGTCGTCGAGCGCGCCCGTCAGGTGCTGGCCCGGAGCGGGGTCGAGCCCGCGCCGCCGTCCCCCACGACATGAGGAGTGCATCGTGCTGCCGTTGACCGGGATCACCGTCGTCGCCCTGGAACAGGCGGTGGCGGCCCCCTTCGCCACCCGGCAGCTCGCCGACCTGGGCGCCCGCGTCATCAAGGTCGAGCGACCCGGCGCCGGCGACTTCGCCCGGGGCTACGACGAGACGGTCGAGGGTCAGTCCAGCTACTTCGTGTGGCTCAACCGGGGGAAGGAGAGCGTCGCCCTGGACATCAAGGACCCCGGTGACCGGGCCGTCCTCGACGAGCTGCTCGCGCACGCCGACGTGTTCGTGCAGAACCTGCTGCCCGGTGCGATGGGCCGCCTGGGACTGGATGCCCCGACCCTGCGCGAGAAGCACCCCCGGCTCATCACCTGTTCCATCTCCGGGTACGGAGCCGAGGGGCCCTACCGGAGCAAGAAGGCCTACGACCTGCTCGTGCAGTGCGAGACCGGCTTCCTGTCGGTGACCGGGACGCCCGAGTCCCCCGTCAAGGCGGGTATCTCGGTCGCCGACATCTCCGCCGGCATGTACGCCCTGACCGGCGTGCTGACCGCCCTCTACGAGCGGGAGCGCACCGGTGCCGGCACGAGCGTCGAGGTGGCGATGCTCGACGCGCTGGGCGAGTGGATGAGCCAGCCGTACTTCTACGCCCGCTACGGGGGCTCCCCTCCCCCGCGCACCGGTGCCCGTCATGCGTCCATCGCCCCCTATGGTCCGTACCGGGCCGGGGACGGCGCGCAGGTCTTCATCGGCGTGCAGAACGAGCGCGAGTGGGCGGTGCTGTGCACAGACGTGCTGGTCCGGCCGGACCTGGTCGACG
>JAOPWG010000162.1 GCA_025965775.1 Modestobacter sp.
TCGACGCCGTAGTGGGAGACGAACGGCACCTGCTCCAGCAGCTCGCGCCGGCCGGCGTACTCACCGGACAGCGGCTGGACGAACCCGGACAGCTCCGGCCACAAGGCGTTCAGCAGCGGGCGGGCGACCAGCTCGGTTACCCGGCCGCCGCCGGTCGGCACGAGCCCCTCCGTGGTGACCAGCGGACGGTCGTAGAGGCCCTTGACATAGCCGACGGCGGGGTCGCCGAGCAGCGGGCCGAGCAGCCCGACGACGAACTGCGGGTCGAAGGAGACCAGGTCGGAGTCGATGAAGACGACGAGATCCCCGTCGGTGACGTGCAGCGCCTTCCACAGCGCCTCGCCCTTGCCGGCGATCGTGCCGGTGCAGGGCAGCACGTCCTCCGCGCGGACCACCCGGGCACCGGCCGCGGCAGCCACGGCAGCGGTCCGGTCGGTCGAGCCGCTGTCGACCACGACCAGCTCGTCGACCAGCGGTTCGGACTCGACCAGCTCCCGGCGGATGGTCGTGACGATGGCACCCACGGTGCATTCCTCGTCCAGCGCGGGCAGGACGACGCTGACCGTGCTGCCCTGTGCCCGCTTCGCCGACACCAGGGCCCCCGCCCGGTAGCAGCTCGCCGCGTAGGTGCGGCGGCCCAGCCATGTGGAGACGTCCTCGCGCATACCGTGGTCCTCCTGGCCGGGCGACGGCTCCGGGGACACCGCCGACCCCGCGCACCCATGGGAAGACCGGTGGGCCGCACGCGCCTGCGCGGGGCCGCAGGTGCGCCGACCCGGTGGCGAATCCTCCCACTGTGGTGTGCCCTGGGCGACCGGACAGCGCGGCGAGACGGGAGCATCATCACGATGGGATCCCTCAGCGACAGCACGACCGTGCCCGGGACACCGACGTGACCGTCCGGGTCGGGGTGGTGGGTGCCGGCGGCGTCGGCGCCCGGCACGCCCGCACGCTGGCGGCCCTCGACGACGTGCGACTGGTCGCGGTCTGCGACCCGGACGCCGCGGCGGCCGCGGCACTGGCCGCGGAGCTGGGCGTCGCCTCCCTCGACGACGTCGGGCGCTTGCTGACCCGTGGCCTGGACGCCGTCTGGCTGTGCGTGCCGCCCTTCGCGCACGGCGAGCTCGAGCGTGCGGTCGTCCGGGCGGGGCTGCCCTTCTTCGTCGAGAAGCCGCTGGCGGCGGACCTGACCGTCGCCGAGGACGTGGCACACGCCGTCCGGGCCGCCGGCCTGCCGACGGCGACCGGGTACCACTGGCGGCACCTGGACACCGTCGGCCGGGCCCGCTCGGCGCTGGAGGGGCGGGTGGTGCGGCTGGTGGGCGCCCGGTGGTGGGGCACCACCCCGCCCCCGGTCTGGTGGAGCAGGCAGGACCGGTCGGGCGGTCAGGTCGTCGAGCAGGCCACGCACGTCCTGGACCTCGTCCGGGTGCTGGCCGGGGAGGTCGTCGAGGTCTCCGGCGCGGCGGCGCGCTCCACCGTCGACGGGCGGGACGTGCCCGACGCGACCGCCGCCGTGCTGCGCTTCGACTCCGGGGCCGTCGGCACGGTCAGCACCTCCTGCGTCCTGCCTGCCCTCACCGTCGCCGGGCTGGACGTGGTCGGCGACGGCATCTCGGTGGAGCTCACCGAGACCGCGCTGCGCGTCCGCGTCCACGACCGGGACGGCGACGGCGACGTGCGCACGGTGCCGGCGGCGGACGCGCGGACAGCCGTGGACCGCGCCTTCGTGGACGTGCTGTCGGGTCGGGCGGCCCCGGCCGGACTGGTGGACGTCGCCGAGGCGCTGCGCACCCACCGGCTGGCGTGGAGCGTCGCCGAGGCCACCCGCACCGGGACCACCGTCCGGGTGGGCGCCCGGTGAGGCGCTCGACAGCACGGCGTAGCCGTTCCGTTCCTTCACCGAAGGTGGGTCGGTGAACACGGCCACCATCCGGACCCTCGTCGTGCCCCGGGCCGGTGAACTGACGATCGTGGAGACCCCCGAACCGCCGCTGGCCGACGGCCGGTTCCGGGCGGAGACGCTGTTCACCGGGCTGTCCGCGGGCACCGAACTGACCTGGTTCCGCGGCACCAGCCCCTGGTTCTCCGCCGCGTGGGACGCCGACCTGGGCCTGTTCACCCGCGACCGCCCGGCGCAGCAGTTCCCGGTGGAGCGGCTCGGGTACATGGAGGTCGCCCGGGTCACCGACAGCCGTACCGCCGCCGTCGCGGAGGGTGCCACCGTGGCCATGGCCTACGGCCACTCGACCGTCGTCCACGGGGACCCGCTCACGCAGCACGTCGTGCCGCTACCGGCCGAGCTGGACCCGGTGCTCGGGATCTACGTCGCGCACCTGGGGCCGATCTGCGTCAACGGGCTGCTGCACGCCGCCGCGGACGTCGGCGGCGTGGACCTCGGCGACGGGGTCCGCGGTCGCCTCGTGCTGGTCACCGGGGGCGGCGCGATCGGGCTGCTGGTCGGGCTCCTGGCCCGGGTGCACGGAGCGGCCGAGGTCGTCGTCGCCGACCCGACGGCGCACCGCCGCTCCGCCGCCGGAGCGCTCGGGCTGCAGGCCGTCGACACCGCCCCCGAACTCGCCCGCGAGCTCAAGACCCGGTGGCGGCACGGGCCGGCCGACCGGGGCGCCGACGTCGTCTTCCAGTGCCGGGGCGAGGCCTCGACGCTGGCCACGGCGCTGCGCTGCCTCCGGCCGCAGGGCACCGTCGTCGACCTGGCCTTCTACACCGGGGGCGCCGGGGCGGTGGCGCTCGGCGAGGAGTTCCACCACAACGGGCTGTCGGTGCGCTGCGCCCAGATCGGACGCGTGCCCCGCGGGCTGGCGCACCGCTGGGACCGGCGTCGTCTCTCCCACGAGACGCTCGCGCTGCTGGCCGGCCACGGCGACGCGGTGCGAGCGCACCTGCTCACCGACGTCGTCCCCTTCGACGAGGCGCCGGCGCTCGTCGCCGACCTCAGCGCCCGACGCCGGCACGTCATCTCGGCGGCGTTCCGGGTGCCGGCGTCTCAGCGGCCGGGCGGTGCCGGTGACCAGGGGGCGAACAACCGGCCCAGCCTGCGGTCGGGCGAGCGGTAGACCACCGGCCCGCCCCGGCGGACGGCCACGGTGACGACGTCCTCGGAGCCCTCGCGGTGCAGGGCCACGCCGCGCACCTGGTCCAGCGCCGTCCGGCGTGCGCCCTCGGTCGCGGCGGCCTGCTCGGCCGAGGAGGCGAACACCGGTGGCCGTTCCCGCGCGCGACGGCGTGCGGCCCGCAGCACCGCCGCGCCCAGAGCCCCGCCGCTCGCCGCCAGCAGCACCCACGACAGCCACGGCAGCGAGGCCGCGAGCACCGCGGCCGCGGCCGCCGCGGCGAACAGACCGACGACGGTGACCAGCCACCCGATGAATCCCCGCAACCGGCGGCGGGTGTCGGCCGTCGTCCGGGCGGCGACCGGCGCCGCGCACCAGCCGTCGTCGTAGACCGACAGCACCGTCCACCCGCCCGCGGCGTCGCGGGCCGACACCCATCCCCGGCGGCTCACTTCTTGAGCGCGTACTCCTTGAGCAGGCCCCGGCTGATGATCGTCTTCTGGATCTCGCTGGTGCCCTCACCGATGAGCAGGAACGGCGCCTCCCGCATCAGGCGCTCGATCTCGTACTCCTTGGAGTAGCCGTAGCCCCCGTGGATCCGGAAGGAGTCCTGGGTGACCTCGCTGGCGAACTCGCTGGCGATCAGCTTGGCCATGCCGGCCTCGACGTCGTTGCGGCTGCCTGCGTCCTTCAGCCGCGCGGCCCGCACCATCATCGTGTGGGCAGCCTCGACCTTGGTGCCCATCTCGGCCAGCTTGAACGCGATGGCCTGGTGCTCGGCGATCGGCTTGCCGAAGGTCTCCCGCTGCTGGGCGTAGGCGACGGCCAGCTCGAAGGCCCGGATCGCCACCCCGCAACCGCGGGCGGCGACGTTGACCCGGCCGACCTCGACGCCGTCCATCATCTGGTAGAAGCCGCGGCCGGGCGCCCCGCCCAGGACCTTGTCCGCACCGATCCGGAAGCCGTCGAAGCTGGCGTCGGTGGTGTCGATCCCCTTGTAGCCCATCTTGTCGATGCGCCCGGGGATGGAGAATCCGGGCAGCCGCTCGCCGAGGCCCGGGGTCTTCTCGACCAGGA
>JAOPWG010000171.1 GCA_025965775.1 Modestobacter sp.
CGAGGACCTCGACATCCGGGCCGGCACCCAGTCCGGCAGCGTGCTGACCCTGCGCGCCCACGGCGCCCCGAGGCTGCGCGGCACCGGGCGCGGGAACCTGATGGTGCACGTCGACGTGCAGACCCCCACCCGGCTCGACGAGCGGCAGCAGGAGCTGCTCCACGAGCTCGCCACGCTGCGCAGGGAGGAGCTGCCCGACGGCAGCGGCGCCCCCCAGGGCGGGCTGTTCTCCCGGGTCCGGGACGCGTTCGGCCGATGACCCCCGGCGGCAGCGTGCCCACCGACAGCGCGGTGCCCGAGCTGGACGGCGCCCCGCTGTTCCTGCTCGACGAGGTGCCCGACGGCGACGCGCTGACCGTCGCCGGTCCCGAGGGTCGGCACGCCGTCGACGTGCTGCGGCTGGCTCCCGGCGAGCGGGTGCGGGTCGGCAACGGTCGCGGCCTGGTCGCCGAGGGCACGGTGCTGGCCGCCGGGCCCGAGGGACTGCGGGTCCAGGTGGCAGTCCGGCACGAGGTCCCCGAGCCCGCCCCGACGTTGGTGCTGGTGCAGGCGCTGCCCAAGGGTGAGCGCGGCCCGCTGGCCGTGGAGCTGGCCACCGAGCTCGGGGTCGACCGCATCGTTCCCTGGACCGCGGCGCGCTGCGTCACCCGCTGGCGCGAGGACCGGGTCGAGAAGGGTCTGGCCAAGTGGCGGTCCGCGGCCCGAGCGGCGAGCAAGCAGGCCCGCCGGCCGCGGATCCCCGAGGTGACCGACCCGATGAGCACCCGGCAGGTCTGCGGGTTGCTCGCCGACGTCGACCTCGCGCTGGTGCTGCACGAGCAGGCCCGCCGTCCGCTGGCCGGGCTCCCCGTCCCCACCACGGGCACGGTCGCCGTCATCGTGGGACCCGAGGGCGGGCTCACCGACGGCGAGGTGGTCGCCTTCCGGGCGGCCGGTGCGCAGGCGGTGCGGCTGGGCGGCGAGGTCCTGCGGACGTCGACCGCCGGTGCGGCGGCCCTGGCCGCGCTCAGCGCCCGCACGAGGTGGTTGTAGTTCCGTGACACTGCGATCCTCGGGGATAGCACCGCAGTCAGGTGCCGTCCCCCTGCTGCGCTGAGCCGTTTCCCGCGTCACCGGCGGTGAGCCTCCGGCCCCGCGCCGGGTCCACGGAGCCGACTGCGTCGGCGGACCGCAGTCATCTCAGCGCAGCTCGGGCGCGGGCGCCGACCAGGTCCACGGCGAGGGTCAGCAGCACCATCGCCACGAGGACCGAGGTGACCGCGGCCCAGTCGAAGGCGCCCACCCGGGAGGCCAGCAACGCGCCGAGCCCGCCGGCTCCGAGCAGCCCCACCAGCACGCTGTCCCGGACGGCGACCTCCCACCGGTAGAGCGCGAACGCCAGCACCGGACCGGTGGCCCCGGGCAGCACCCCGTACAGCCACCCGGCGGCGGGGCCGGCCCCCAGCGCGGCGAGCGCGGCCCGCGGCCGGGGGTCCAGCTCCTCGGTGGCCTCCGCGGCCAGCCGGCCCAGCACGCCGAGGGTGTAGACGCCCAGCGCCAGGGCCCCGGGCAGCACGCCGGGGAGCAGCACGAACAACAGCACGAGCGCCCAGACCGGCGGCGGGACGGCGCGCAGCAGGAGCAGCCCGATCCGGACGAGCGCCCCGGTCAGCCGCCGTCCCGGTCCGGTGCGGCCGGCGGGGCGGGCCGCCGCCCCGGCCAGCAGGACGGCGCCCGCGGTGGCGACGGCGATGGCGATCACCGACATCTGCACGGTGTCGACCGCCCGGGAGCCGATCGAGCGGACCAGGTCGCCGTCGGTGTCCGGTGGCCACGCCGCGCCCAGCACGTACGTCAGCTGCTGGCGCGTGCGGTCGGTGAGCAGCGTGGCCGGGGTGATCGCCAGGTACCACCACGACCAGGCCACCAGCGCCAGCGTCGTCAGCACCGCCGCGGTCAACACCCGGTCGCGCGCCAGCCGGTCGCCGGGGGTGTGCGGGGCGGCCAGCCGGCGGCGCACCGCCCGCCCGCCGACGTCGGCCAGCAGGCAGAGCGCGGCCAGCGCGTAGACGCAGCTCCACACCTGCTCCCAGCGCAGCGAGCTGAACGACAGCGACAGCTGGTAGCCCAGCCCGCCGGCGCCGATCAGACCCAGCACCACCGCCGAGCGGACGGCGCACTCCAGCCGGTAGAAGGAGTAGGAGAGCAGCCCGCCCGAGGCCGGGGGCAGCAGCCCGTAGAGCACCGCGGGCACCCGGCCGGCGCCGGCGGCCAGCAGCGCGTCGTGGCTGGCGCGCGGCACCTCGTCCAGCAGGTCGGCGAAGACCTTGGCGGTGACCGCCCCGTACGGCAGGCCGATGGCCAGCACACCGACCCAGGGGTCCAGGCCCAGCACGTTGACCAGCAGCAGCCCCCACACCGCCTCGTGCAGGCCCCGCGGGACGGCGAGCAGCCCGCGGGCCAGCGTCCACCCCAGCCGGCGCCGTCCCCAGGTCGTCCGGGCGACCAGCACCGCACCCAGCGCACCGAGCAGCACCGCCAGGGTGGCCCCGAGGACGGCGTAGGCGACGGTGACCAGCACGCTGGCGGCCAGCACCTGAAGGAACGCCGGGTCCAGCGCGGGGGAGAGGGCCGCGCCGGCGAACCGGCCGAACTGCACCCGCCCGGCCGGGTTCAGCACGTCGCCGGAGAACAGGCCGGCCCCGGCCAGCGACCAGCCGACGACGACGACCGTGCCCAGCCCCCACGCCCACCGGGCCCGTACCCGGCGCAGCGGCGGCCGCGCCGGTGCCGGGGCGTCGAGGACGGCGGTCACCGGGGTGCGCCGTAGAACGTCGCCAGGTCCGCGACGGTGAGTTCGGCGGCGGGGGCGTCCAGTACCACCCGGCCGGCCACCAGGCCGACCACCCGGGTGCAGTGCCGCAGCGCGAGGGCCGGATCGTGCAGCGAGGCGACCATCGCCCGGTCCCCGGTCGCGACGAGCCCGGCCAGCTGCCCCAGCACCCGGTCGGCCAGCGCGGGGTCCAGCGCCGACGCCGGTTCGTCGGCGAGCACCAGTTCCGGCTGTTGCACCAGCAGCCGGGCCACCGCGACCCGTTGCCGTTGGCCTCCGGAGAGCCGGTCGGTGCGGTCGAAGACCCGCTCGGCCAGCCCGACCCGGTCCAGCGCCTCGAGCACCTCGGGCACTCCCTGCGGCCGCAGCAGGGACCAGGCCGCCCGGCCCGCCGGCCAGCTGCCGAGCCGGCCGGCGTTGACGTTGTGCACGACACGGAGCTGGCCGACGAGCTCCAGGTGCTGGTGCACCGTGCCGACCCGGGCCCGCAGCCGGCGCAGCGCCCGGCCGCGCAGGGCGGCCGGGTCGACACCGAGCACCTGCACGGCCCCGGCGGTCGGTGCCACCGCGCCGTTCACCAGGCCGAGCAGCGTCGACTTCCCGGCTCCCGAGGGGCCCACCACGGCCACCCGCTCGCCGGCGTCGACGTCGAGGTCGACGCCGGCCAGTGCGGGGGTGTCGCCGTAGCGGACCGCGACCCCGGACAGCCGGAGGACGGCGGTCAGCTGACCAGTCCCAGCTGCCGGCCGATCTCCTCGATCCGGTCGTAGTTCGACGCCTTCGTCGTGATGAAGGACCCCGCACCGAACAGGTCGAGCACCGCCTTGTCGGCGGCGTCGTCGGCGGACAGGCCGGTGAAGTAGTGGATCAGCCGGTCGGGCAGGTCGGCCCCCAGCCGGTCGGCCGCGGCCGGTCCGAGCAGCCAGTGGTAGTCGTGGAAGGCCGGCGTCCGGGCATAGCGCACCACCGCCGGGTCGACCGAGCCCTCGCGGGTGCGCGTCGTCCACACCTGCTCGTTCAGGACCCCGGCCTGGTAGCTGCCGGAGGCGACGAGCCCCAGGGTCGCGTCGTGCGAGCCGGAGAAGCCGGGGCCGCCCGGGAAACCCTGCGGGTCGACCCCTTGCTGCTGCAGGAAGTAGGCCGGCATGAGCCGGCCGGAGGTCGAGGTCTCGCTGCCGTAGGTGAACCGCAGCCCGGCGAGCGGGGTCAGGTCGTCGGACGGCGGCAGCCCGGTGGCCGCGTTGACCACGAAGATCGAGTGGAACGCCTCGTCGATGTCGCGCTGGGCGATCGGGGTGGCGCCGGGGGTCTGCAGCCGGGCCTGGACACCGGTCAGCCCACCGAACCAGACCAGGTCCAGGTCGCCGGTGCGGAACAGCGAGACAGCGGCGCCGTAGTCGGTGACCGGCTGGTAGGCCACGTCGAGGTCCAGGGCCCTGGAGAGGGAGTCCGCGACGGTCCCGTAGAGACGCTGCAGGACCTCGGGGTCCTGGTCGGGGATCGCGCCGATGCGCAGCCGCCCGGTCGACCCCGACGACCCGGTGGCGGAGGGCGCGGAGACGGGGGAGGTGCGGCTACAGGCGGCCAGCCCGGCGGCGGTGAGGGCGGCGGCGGCCCCGGCGAGGAAGCCGCGGCGGGTCAGCGGGGGGAGGAGCGAGGCGGGACCACCCGACCGGGCGGCGCGGGGGCTGCTCACTACGTCCTCGGGCAGGGGATGGGTGCGGACACGGCGGACCTCCGGGAGGACAAATGGCTGGGAGGACATCGTCGGGCATCGCGCCGGGGCCCGCTCCCCTAGGGTCGGGCCCGTGACCGAGCTCGTGAGGTCACGCATGCACGCAGCACCATCGGGCACGCCCGACGAGCGCCAGCGAGGAGAGACGTGACCGACTGCCTGTTCTGCCGGATGGTCGCGGGGGAGATCCCCGCCGACGTCGTCCACGAGACCGAGCGGACCTTCGCCTTCCGGGACATCAACCCCCAGGCTCCGACGCACGTGCTCGTGGTCCCCAAGGACCACCACGCCACCGTCGGGATGCTGGCGGTCGCGGACCCGCAGCTGCTGGCCGAGGTGGTGGCCGCCGCCCACGCGGTCGCCGTCGCCGAGGGGCTGGCGACCGAGGACGGGACGGAGCCCGGGTACCGGCTGGTGACCAACACCGGGCCGCAGGCCGGGCAGACGGTCCACCACGTGCACCTGCACCTGCTCGGCGGGCGGCCGATGGGCTGGCCACCGGGCTGACCACGCTGGGCCAGGGCTGGGAGAGTGTCGACATGACCGAGACCAGCGCCCCCGTCCGGGTCGAGCGGGACGGCGACGTCGCCCTCGTCGTCCTCGACAACCCACCGCTCAACCTGTTCGACGAGGCGGTCTTCGACGCCTGGGAGCGGGTCACCGGCGAGCTCGTCGGGCTGACCGACCCGGCCCGTCCCGACCGGGCCCGCGCGGTGCTCGTCGAGGCCCGCGGGCGGGTGGTCTCGGCCGGTGTGGACGTGCACCTGTTCGCCGAGATCGCCGAGGGTCCGGACGCGGTGGCCCGCGGCGGGGCGCTGTGGGCACGGCTGCTGCGCACGGTGCAGACGCTGGAGGACCTGCCGGTGCCCACCGTGTTCGCCGCGCACGGTCTCACCCTCACCGCGGCGTTCGAGATCTCGCTGGCCTGCGACGTGCTGCTGGCCGCGGAGAGCGCCTCCTTCGGCCTGGTGGAGATCGTGGTCGGGCTGACCCCGTCGATGGGCGGGCCGCAGCGGCTGGCCGAGCGGGCCGGGCCGGCGCGGGCCCGCGAGCTGGTCTTCACCGGAGAACGCTATTCCGCCGAGGTGCTGGCGGGCTGGAACGTGGTCAACCGGGTGCTGCCCGACGACGGCTTCGCCGAGGCGGCCCGCGACTACGCCCGGCGGGTCGCCGCCGGCCCGACGGTCGCGCACGCGGCCACCAAGCGGCTGGTCGCCACCGCCGTCCGGCACGGCGTCCGGGCCGCGGACGACGTCGTCCCGGCGGTGTCCGGCCTGCTGTTCGGCACCGCGGACCTGCGCGGGGCGGTCGCGTCCTTCCTCGCCGACGGCCCCGGGAAGGCCACCCACGCGGGGCGCTGACCCCGAGGAGTGCGAACCCGGGTTGCCGGGTCCTCCACGCGGGTAGACTCGCGAGGGTCACAGTCCCGTCGCAGGAAGGCAGGGTCGAGCGTTCTTGCCCGACACCTCACCAGGGTCCCCCGCACCCGGTGCCAGCGCGTCCCGTGAGGCTTCGGCGCGGGCCGCCGGCCTCGACGAACCCACTCCCGCGAACGGCGCCTCCACCGCCGTCCGCACCTCCATCACCGTGCCGGCCTCGGTGTCGATGGTCGCTCTGCTCGGCTCGGGGGACGAGATCCTCCGGCTGGTGGAGACCGAGCTCACCGCTGATGTGCACGTCCGCGGCAACGAGATCGCGATCACCGGTGAGCCGGCCGACAACGCCTTTGCCGTCCGCGTCTTCGACGAGCTCATCGCGCTTCTGAACACCGGCCAGGCGCTGCGCCCGGACTCGGTGCGCCGCGTGGTCGCCATGCTGAAGAGCGGCGCGGCCGAGCGGCCGGCCGACGTCCTCAGTCTGGACATCATCAGCCGGCGGGGCCGCACGATCCGGCCCAAGACGCTGAACCAGAAGCGTTACGTCGACGCAATCGACGCCAACACCGTGATCTTCGGCATCGGCCCCGCCGGCACCGGCAAGACCTACCTGGCGATGGCCAAGGCCGTGCAGGCGCTGCAGACCAAGCAGGTCAACCGGATCATCCTGACCCGCCCGGCGGTCGAGGCAGGTGAGCGGCTGGGCTTCCTGCC
>JAOPWG010000210.1 GCA_025965775.1 Modestobacter sp.
CGGGGCGGGCGGTCGGCCTGCCTCGTCGACCGCACGGGTGGAGGGCCGCACTGCCGGGGCGGCGACGTCGATGACCACCCTGGCCGTCGCCCGCGACGGCACCCGGCTGGGCCGGGGCGGCGGGTACTACGACCGGGCGCTGCCGCTCGCCCGGCCCGGCGCCGTGCTGGTGGCGGTGGCCTTCGACGACGAGCTGGTCGACTCGTTGCCCGCCGGCGAGCACGACCACCGCGTGCACGCCGTGGTCACGCCGTCCGGCGGCTGGCAGCGGCTGGGCTGAGAAGGGCGGGCACAGCCGCCGCACAGACCCGCGGTCGCCGCGGCGCGGGCCCCCAGGGCGAGTGATGCCCCGGCTCGGGGCGCCCGCCCACGCCGCGTTCAGGAGGAGAAGCCCCGTGTCACCCGAGATCGTGTCCATCCTGGCCCTGGTGGCGATCTTCGCCGTGGCCACCGTGCTACCGATCAACATGGGTGCGCTGGCCTTCGTCGCAGCCTTCCTGGTGGGCACCCTGGCGGTCGGGATGACCGCCGACGACATCATCGCCGGCTTCCCCGGCGGCCTGGTGCTCACGCTGATCGGCGTCACCTACCTGTTCGCGATCGCCCAGAACAACGGCACGGTCGACCTGCTGGTCCGCGGCGCCGTGCGACTGGTCCGGGGTCACATCGCCTTCATCCCCTGGGTCATGTTCGCCGTCACGGCGGCGCTCACGGCGATCGGCGCCCTCTCCCCCGCCGCCGTGGCGATCGTCGCCCCGATCGCCCTGGGGTTCGCCGCCCGTTACCGGATCAACCCGCTGCTGATGGGCATGATGGTCGTGCACGGCGCGCAGGGCGGAGGCTTCTCCCCCATCAGCGTCTACGGGGTGACGGTCGCGGGTGTGGCCGGGGACAACGGCCTGCCCACCGGCCCCGTCGCGCTGTTCCTGGGCAGCCTGCTGTTCAACCTGGCCATCGCCCTGGTGCTGTTCCTCGTGCTCGGCGGCCGGACCCTGCTGGGCCGGCGGGTGGGCGACGAGGAGCCGGCCGAGTCGCGCGAGACGGTGGCCGCCGGCGCGAACGTGCGCGGGCACGGTACGGCTCCCGGACCATCCGTCGGCCCTGCCACAGGTGCGCGGGACGGCGGCACCGGGGAGGGTGCCAGCCGGGACAGCGGGACCGGGGACAGCGAGGCGCCGGGCGGCGGACCGCGCCCCCGGGTCACCGTCGAGCAGGTCGTCACCCTGGCCGGTCTGGTGACGCTGGCGGTGCTGGCCCTCGCGTTCGACCTGGACATCGGCTTCGTCGCGATCACCATCGCCGTCGTGCTGGCACTGTTCTCCGCGGCGCGGCACAAGGGCGCGGTGGCCCAGATCAGCTGGTCCACGGTGCTGCTGATCGCCGGCGTCCTGACCTTCGTCTTCGTCCTGCAGGAAGCCGGCACGATCGACTACGTCGGCACGGCCGTGACCGGCCTGGGCAGCCCGCTGCTGGTGGCGCTGCTGCTGGCCTACATCGGGGCGGTGGTGTCGGCGTTCGCCTCCTCGACGGCCATCATCGGGGTGGCGATCGCTCTCGCGGTGCCGTTCCTGCTGGCCGGCGAGATCGGGGCCGTCGGCGTCGTCGTCGCCCTGTCCGTAGCCTCCACCATCGTCGACGTCAGCCCCTTCTCCACCAACGGCGCCCTGGTGCTGGCCAACGCACAGACCGACCGGGACCGCTTCTACAAGCAGCTGCTGGCCTACAGCGGCATCGTGGTCATGGCCGGCCCGCTCATCGCGTGGCTGGTCTTCGTCGTCGCGCCGAGCTGGCTGTGACCACCCCACCGGAAGGACGGACCCCATGAGTGGCCCCCTGGACGGCGTGCTCGTCGTCGACCTGACCCGAGCCCTGGCCGGGCCGCACGCCGGCATGATGCTCGGCGACCTCGGCGCGCGGGTGATCAAGGTCGAGACGCCCGGCTCCGGCGATGACAGCCGTGGCTGGGGGCCGCCGTTCGTCGAGACCCCGCAGGGGCGGGAGTCGACGTACTTCTTCTCGGCCAACCGCAACAAGGAGTCCATCGCCCTGGACCTCAAGGACGACGGGGACAAGGCGGTGCTCACCGAGCTGGTGCGCCGCGCCGACGTCCTGCTGGAGAACTTCCGGCCGGGCACGCTGGCCCGCCTGGGTTTCGGCACCGACGTGCTCGCCGAGCTCAACCCCCGGCTGGTCACCCTGGCGATCAGCGGCTTCGGCCACGACGGGCCGGAGGGCGGCCGGGCCGGCTACGACCAGATCGCCCAGGGCGAGGCCGGCCTGATGTCGCTGACCGGGGCGGGACCGGACGACCCGCAGAAGGTCGGCGTGCCGGTCGGTGACCTGCTGGCCGGCATGTACGGCGCCTACGGCGTGCTGGCCGCGCTGCTCGAGCGCGAGCGCACCGGCCGCGGGCAGGTGGTGCGCACGTCGCTGCTGGCGGCCGTCGTCGGCGTGCACGCCTACCAGGGCACGGCGCACACCGTCGGTGGACTGGTCCCCCGGGGGCAGGGCAACCACCACCCGTCGATCTCCCCCTACGGCCTGTTCCACTGCGCCGGTGGCAGCGTGCAACTGTCCTGCGGCAGCGAGGGGCTGTGGCGCCGGCTGTGCGCGGAGTTCGAGCTGGACCCGGCCACACCGGGGATGGCTACCAACGGTGAGCGGGTCAGCCGGCGCCAGGAGGTGATCGACCTGCTGGAGGGCGTTTTCGCCGACATCCCCGCCGAGGAGCTGCTCGCCCGGCTCGCCGCCGCCGGGGTGCCGGCCGGCAAGGTCCGCACCCTGGACGAGGTCTACACCTGGGACCAGGTCGAGTCCCAGGGCCTGAAGGTGTCCGTCCAGCACCCGACCGCCGGGCCGCTGACCCTGCCCGGCCCGCCGCTGCGCTTCTTCGCCGCCGGTCCGGACGGGGAGGCCGAGACCACCCGTCGGGACCACACACCACCGCCGGTGCTCGGTGCCGACGGCGACGCGATCCGGGCCTGGTTGCGCAGCGACGCCGACGGCGTCCCCCCGGCCGACGGTGAGGACGTCGAGGACGGGCACGCCACGTGAGCGACGTCGCGAACTCGCCGACCGCGGGCAGGCCGACCCGGCTCGACGCCCGCGGGCTGCGCGACCTGGTGCTGGACGCAGGCTCGTGGCGGTCCTGGGACACCCCGGTGCCGCCTCGGGAGGTGGCCGACGGCTACGCCCGGGAGCTGGCGCTGGCCGCGCAGAAGACCGGGCAGGACGAGGCCATCGTCACCGGCGAGGCGACGCTGCGCGGACGGCGGGTGGCGGTCGTGGCCGGCGAGTTCGGCTTCCTGGCCGGCTCCATCGGGGTGGCCACCGCCGAACGCCTGATGGCGGCGATCGAGCGGGCCACCGCCGAGGGCCTGCCGCTGCTGGCCTCCCCGGTGTCCGGCGGCACCCGGATGCAGGAGGGCACGGTCGCCTTCCTGCAGATGATCGGCATCACCGCGGCGATCGCCCG
>JAOPWG010000212.1 GCA_025965775.1 Modestobacter sp.
GCCCCGCGCAGTGGAGGATGGGCGCCGCACCACGCCGGACGACCCGGCGCGGACCAGCCAGCGCAGACGAGCATGGGGTGGGTACGACATGAAGTTCCGGGTGGCACGAGAGGTGCTCGCCGAGGCGGTCGCCTGGACGGCCCGCAGCCTGCCGGCGCGGCCCTCGGTGCCGGTGCTGGCCGGGATCATGCTGGAGGTCGAGGGCAACCAGTTGTCGGTGTCCGGCTTCGACTACGAGGTCTCGGCCCGGTCGGAGGTCGACGTCCAGTCCACCGAGGGCGGCCGGGCCCTGGTCCCGGGCCGGCTGCTCGCCGAGATCACCCGGGCCCTACCGCCGCACCCGGTGGAGCTGGTCGCCGAGGGCGCCCGGCTGTCCATCAGCTGCGGCAACGCCAAGTTCACCCTGCCGACGCTGCCGGTCGAGGACTACCCGTCCCTGCCGTCGATGCCCTCCACCGCCGGCGTCGTGGACAGCGATGCCTTCGCCGAGGCGGTCAGCCAGGTCGCCGTCGCCGCCGGACGGGACGACACGCTGCCGATGCTGACCGGTGTCCGGCTGGAGATCGAGGACGACCTGGTCACCCTGGCCGCCACCGACCGCTACCGGCTGGCCGTGCGCGAGTTCGGCTGGCGACCGGAGACTCCGGGGCTGTCGGCTGCGGTGCTGGTGCCGGCCCGGACCCTGGCCGATGCGGCCAAGACCCTGACCAGCGGTCCGGAGGTGGTCCTCTCGCTGTCCTCCGGCGGCTCCGGCGAGGGCATCCTGGGTCTGTCGGGCAAGGACCGGCAGACCACCACCCGGCTGCTGGATGCCGAGTTCGTCAAGTACCGGGCGATCATGCCCAGCGAGTCGTCGTCCCGCGCGATGCTGCCGGTGGGTCTGTTCACCGACGCGGCCAAGCGCGTGGCGCTCGTCGCCGAGCGCGGTACCCCGCTGCGCTGCGAGTTCACCCCCGGCCAGGTCACCCTGCGGGCGGGCGGCACCGACGAGGAGGGACAGGCCGAGGAGCGCTGCGACGTCGACTTCGACGGGGAGGCGCTGACCATCGGCTTCAACCCGACGTTCCTGCTCGACGGCCTGGCCGCGGTGCACACCGAGCGGGCCCGGATGGACTTCACCACCGCGCTGAAGCCCGCTGTCCTCTCCGGCGTCGAGGAGCCCGCCGCCGAGGACGGCGGCGAGCAGCGCCCGGCCGAGCGGCCGGGCAGCTACCGCTACCTGATCATGCCGGTGCGGCTGCCCGGCTGACGGCGGGACCGGCGTCCTGCCCTCCCCTCGTCGCGCGTCGGTCGGGCAGGGCGAGCACGATGGACGCGAGCAGCCCCCGGGCGGAAGCCGGGGGCACGGGTGCCGGCGCAGTGCTGTGCGCGCCCTGGTACGAGACCTGCGGGCAACCGCGACACGTCGATGGTGAGGAGGACCGGCCGTGCAGCTGGGTCTGATCGGTCTGGGCAAGATGGGCGGCAACATGGCCGAGCGGCTGCGCCGCGCCGGGCACGAGGTCATCGGGTACGACCAGTCCCCGGGCAAGCGGGACGTCGACAGCCTGAAGGAGCTGGTCGACGCGCTGTCCCCGCCGCGCGTGGTGTGGGTGATGGTGCCCGCCGGTGAGCCGACCCGGGCCACCGTGCGGGAGCTCGGCGGGCTGCTGAGCCCGGGCGACGTGGTGGTCGACGGGGGCAACTCCAAGTTCACCGACGACAAGGTGCACGCCGCAGAGCTGGCCGAGAAGGGGATCGGCTACGTCGACGCCGGCGTCTCCGGCGGCGTCTGGGGCCTGGAGAACGGCTACGCGCTGATGGTGGGTGGATCGAAGGAGGACGTGGCGAAGGCCCAGCCGATCTTCGACGTCCTCAAGCCGTCGTCGCCGCACGACGAGGCCGGTCAGTCCGTGCCCGGCGCCGGCTTCGTGCACGCCGGTCCGGTCGGCGCCGGCCACTTCTCGAAGATGGTCCACAACGGCATCGAGTACGCGATGATGCAGGCCTACGGCGAGGGCTACGAGCTGCTGGCCGCCGTCGACCTGGTGGAGGACGTGCCGGGCGTCATCGCCTCCTGGACCCAGGGCACCGTCATCCGCTCGTGGCTGTTGGACCTGCTGGTCCGCGCCCTGCAGGAGGACCCGGCGCTGGAGCGGATCACCGGCTACGCCGAGGACTCCGGCGAGGGGCGGTGGACCGTCGAGCAGGCGATCGAGCACGCGGTGCCGATGCCGGCGATCTCCGCATCGCTGTTCGCGCGGTTCGCCTCCCGCCAGGAGGACTCGCCGACGATGAAGGCCGTCGCCGCGTTGCGCAACCAGTTCGGCGGCCACGCGGTGCACACCATCCAGGCGCAGGAGGCCGAGGAGCCCGCGTGAGCAGTCCGTCGTCCGCCCCGTGCGCCTGACGTGTACGTCCGGCATCTGCAGGTCGGCCAGTTCCGCAGCTGGGAGTCCGCCGACCTGGCGCTGACCCCCGGCCCCACGGTGCTGGTCGGCCGCAACGGCCAGGGCAAGACCAACCTGGTCGAGGCGGTCGGCTACCTGTCCACGCTGAGCAGCCACCGGGTCTCCTCCGACGCCCCGCTCGTGCGGCACGGCGCCGCCCAAGCCGTCGTCCGCGCGGCCCTGCGCCGCGACGAGCGGGAGCTGCTGGTGGAGGTGGAGATCAACCCCGGCCGGGCCAACCGGGTGCGGGTGAACCGGGCGCCACTGCCCCGCCCGCGCGAGCTGCTCGGGCTGGTCAAGACCGTGCTGTTCGCCCCGGAGGACCTGTCGCTGGTGCGCGGTGACCCGGCGGAGCGGCGGCGGTTCCTCGACGACCTGCTGGTCAGCCGCACGCCGCGGCTGGCCGGGGTACGCAGCGACTACGAGCGGGTGCTCAAGCAGCGCAACGCCCTGCTGAAGACGGCCAAGCTGGCCCGCGGCAACGCGCTGGCCACGCTGGACGTCTGGGACGGGCACCTCACCGAGCTGGGCGGGCAGCTGCTGGCTGCCCGGCTGCGACTGGTCACCGACCTCGCGCCGCACGTCGCCGAGGCCTATGCCGGGGTGGCCGGCCCGGGCGCGGACGCCGCGGCACTGGGCTACACCAGCACCGTGCCGCTGGCCGGGGACGGCGCGCCACTGTCCCTGCCTCGCGAGCTCCCCGGCGCTGCGGAGCTGTCCGAGGCGCTGCGGGCCCGGGTGGCCGAGCGGCGCGGCGAGGAGGTCGACCGCGGGGTCACCCTGGTCGGCCCGCACCGCGACGACCTCGTGCTGCACCTGGGGCCGGCGCCGGCCAAGGGCTACGCCAGCCACGGGGAGTCCTGGTCGTACGCGCTGGCGCTGAAGCTGGCCTGCTTCGCACTGCTGCGGGCGGAGGGCGAGGATCCGATCCTGGTGCTCGACGACGTCTTCGCCGAGCTGGACGCCGGCCGGCGGACCGCTCTGGCCGCGGTGGCCGCGACCGCCGAGCAGACCCTCATCACCGCGGCCGTGGCCGAGGACGTGCCCGCCGCCCTGCGCGGCAGCCGGGTGCAGGTGGCCGACGGCCAGGCCGTGGTGCTCGAGCCCGAGAGCGGTGTCGATCTGGGCGTCGGACCGTCCGTCGGGCTGGTGTCCGGTGGCTGAGGAGCGTCCGGCCCGCCCGTCGGACATCGCGCGGGCCGCCCTGGACGCGGCGCGGGCGGCGTCGGCGGCCCGGCCGCAGCCCACCCGCCGGCGGGTCGCCGGACCACGGCGTCGGTGGACCGGGCCGCACCCGGGCGCCGACGACCCCCAGCCGCTGGGGTCGCTGGTCGACTCCCTGGTCACCCAGCAGGACTGGACGGCGCGCACGAAGGTCGGCGCGGTGTTCGGCCGGTGGGACTCCCTGGTGGGTCCGGACATCGCCGAGCACTGCCGGCCGCAGTCGCTGTCCGAGGGCGAATTGCTGGTGGTCGCGGAGTCGACGGCCTGGGCCACCCAGCTGCGGCTGCTCGCTCCCTCGATCCTGGCCAAGCTGCACGCCCAGGTGGGCGGGGACGTCGTGACCCGGCTGCGCGTTGTGGGACCGACGGCACCGAACTGGAAGAAGGGGCCGCGCACCGTCCGCGGCCGCGGGCCGCGCGACACCTACGGCTGAGCCGCGGGGCACCCGCGGCTGCCGAGCCGACCGCACCGACCCGAGGAGCAGTGCACCGATGAGCAGTCCGCGCGACCGCGACGGATTCGACGGCCGCGGCCCCGGCGACTGGCAGGAACCCGAGCACCTGGGCGAGGGCGCAGCCGGGGCGGCCCGTCCCGACGAGCCCGCGGCCGGAGCGCCCGCCGGACCCCCGTCCGCGGAGCCGTCGGGGAGCCCCAGCTGGCAGCCGCCGGGCTGGGACCTGCCCACCGTCGAGCCCGACCGGCCGGCGACGCCGTCGACCGGCGGGCCGGCGCCGCAGTCGGCGCAGCCGCCGGCCGAGCCCTGGCAGGCCCCGGAAGCCGACCAGCGGCAGGACGACGCCCCG
>JAOPWG010000246.1 GCA_025965775.1 Modestobacter sp.
CCGAGGTCCCACCGGTCGCAGGTGGCCAGCAGCGGCAGGATGCCGATCGAGGCGTGCTCGGCGGCGTGCAGCGCCCCGGGCAGCGCGGTCTCGTCCACCTCGGCCCGGGCGATGGCCCGCTCGTCGAAGGTCAACCAGACCGCCCGGGTCCGCAGCTGGCGGGGTGGCAGGTCCAGGGGGAACTCCGCGAGGACCTCGCCGGTGCCCCGGCGGCGCCGCTGGTAGGCCACCACCTGGTTGGTCACGTCCACCACGCCGGTGTGCGCGGTGACCGTGCCCAGCCGCCGGGCGCGGTCGGTGGAGACGACGGCCAGGTCGACGATGTCCCGGGCGATCGTCGTCCACTCCGGGTCCTCGGCGTGCACGACGGCACACGAGTCCTCGACGTCGAACTCGTCGACGACGTAGGTCTCGCCGCGGTGCACGTACAGCGCTCCGGCGTGCACGGTGGCGTGGGAGGCGTCGCCGTCCACGGTGCCGAGCAACCGCCCGGTGCCCCGCTCGATGATCGAGACCGCGTTCGGCCCGCTGCCCCGGATGTCCACCTCGGGGCGTCCGCGGCCGGCCCAGTACCAGCCGGTCGGCCGGGCCCTGAGCTGACCGGCGGCCACCAGTTCGGCGACCTGTTCCTCGGCCGGGGTGCCGCCGAACTCCGCCAGGTCCTCCGGGCGCAGGGGCAGCTCGGCGGCTGCGCAGCACAGCTGTGGCCCCAGCACGTAGGGGTTGGTCGGGTCGGTGACCGTGGCCTCGATCGGCCGGCCGAACACCGCACGGGGGTGGTTGGCCAGGTAGTGGTCCAGCGGGTCGTCCCGGGCGATGAAGACCACCAGCGACTCCCGCTGCGCCCGCCCGGCGCGACCGGCCTGCTGCCACAGCGAGGCCAGGGTCCCCGGGTAGCCGGCCAGCACGACGGCGTCCAGGCCGGCTATGTCGATGCCCAGCTCCAGGGCGTTGGTGGTCGCGACGCCCAGCAGATCGCCGGCCGACAGCGCCCGTTCCAGCTCCCGGCGCTCCTCGGGCAGGTAGCCGCCCCGGTAGGAGTCGACCCGGGGCACCAGGTCGCCCCGGCCCCGCTCGGCCAGCACCCGGCGCGCCTGGTCGGCGACGGACTCGGCGCTGCGGCGGGAACGGACGAAGGCCAGCGTCCGGGCGCCCTGCTCGACCAGGTCGGCGAGCAGCCCGGCGGCGGCGGCGGCCGCGGAACGCCGCAGCGGTGCGCCGTGCTCCCCGGTGCGCTCGGTGAGCGGCGGCTCCCAGAGCGCGAACGTGACCCCCGGCCGGGGCGAGCCGTCCTCGGTCACCGCGGTGACCGGCGCGCCCACCAGGCGGGTCGCCGCGGCCTCGGGGTCAGCCACGGTCGCCGAGGCCAGCACGAACACCGGCTCCGCGCCGTACCGGCGGCAGATCCGGCGCAGCCGCCGCAGCACGTGCCCGACGTGCGAGCCGAACACCCCACGGTAGGCGTGGCACTCGTCGACGACCACGTAGGCGACCCGGCGCAGCGTGCTGGACCACTTCTGGTGGGCCGGCAGGACACCGCGGTGCAGCATGTCGGGGTTGGTCACGATCCACCGCGAGTGGCGGCGGACCCAGTCCCGCTCCTCCATGGGGGTGTCCCCGTCGTAGGCGGCCGGGCGCACCGAGGGGTCGGCCAGGGCGGCCACCGAGGCCAGCTGGTCGCGGGCCAGCGCCTTGGTGGGGGCGAGGTACAGCACGCAGGCGCGGGGGTCCTCGGCCAGGGTGGTCAGCGCCGGCAGCTGGTAGGCCAGCGACTTGCCCGACGCCGTGCCGGTGGCGACCACGACGTGCTGCCCCGAGCGGGCCAGTTCGGCGGCGGCCAGCTGGTGGCTGAAGGGCGCCAGCACCCCACGCTCGGCCAGCCGGGTGCGCAGCTCCGGGCCCACCCAGGCCGGCCACTCGGTCACGCGGCTGTCCCGCGCGGGCAGCCGGTGCACGTGGGTGACCGGGTCGTCCTCGGGGTCGGTGCCGGAGAGCAGCGCCTCGAGCAGGTCCGCGCCGGGGAGCGCGACCGGCGCGGCCTCCGAGGCCACAGCCTGCCCGTCGGCCGCGACCGGGGAAGGGTGCAGCGACGTCACCTCCCCACTGTCACACCCCGGCGCAAGGCGACGGAGATGAGGTCCGGCTTCACGCACGGTGTGAGCGGAATCACCCAGGGGTCTGGCGGTCGGCCCGTGGCTACGGCACAGTGCAGCCACGCCGCGACCACGCCCGGGCCAGCGCCCGGGAGCAGTCCCGACACGAGTGCGACCCCGTCTCGTCGTGGAGGACCCGATGCCAGACACAGCACTGTCCGGAGGTGACAACGCCCTCGTGGCGGTCGTCCTCCTCATCTCCCTGGCCGCCCTCGGCTTCGCCGCCTACCTGGTCCGCGCGGTCGTCGCCGCCGACCAGGGGACGGCGAAGATGCAAGAGATAGCCCAGGCCGTGCAGGAGGGCGCCGGTGCCTACCTGCGCCGGCAGTTCCGGACCCTGGCGGTGTTCGCCGCCATCGTGTTCGTGCTGCTCCTCCTCCTCCCGGTCTCCGACGGCGGGCTGGGCACCCGGCTGGGTCGTGCGGTGTTCTTCCTGATAGGTGCGCTCTTCTCCGCGATGGTCGGCTTCATCGGGATGACGCTGGCCACCCGCGGGAACGTGCGGGTCGCCGCGGCGGCCGCCGCCGGCGGGCACCGACCCGCTTTCCGGATCGCGTTCCGCACCGGCGGCGTCTGCGGGATGATCACCGTAGGACTGGGCCTGTTCGGCGCCTCGGCTGCCCTGCTGCTGTTCCAGCAGACCGCGCCGATCGTGCTCGAGGGCTTCGGTTTCGGCGGCGCGCTGCTGGCCATGTTCATGCGCGTCGGCGGCGGCATCTTCACCAAGGCCGCTGACGTCGGCGCCGACCTGGTCGGCAAGGTCGAGGCCGGCATCCCGGAGGACGATCCACGCAACGCCGCCACCATCGCCGACAACGTCGGGGACAACGTGGGGGACTGCGCCGGGATGGCCGCGGACCTCTTCGAGTCCTACGCGGTCACCCTGGTCGCGGCGCTCATCCTCGGGCAGGTGTTCTTCGGGGCCATCGGCATGGTGTTCCCGCTCGTCGTCGCCGCGATCGGGGTCATCTCCTCGGTGGTGGGCATCCTCGCGAGCAACCCGACGGCGAACGACCGGTCGTGGATGGCCCCGATCAACCGCGGCTTCTTCACCTCCGCGGGGGTCTCCCTGATCCTGGTCGCCGCCGCGTCCTTCACCATCCTGCCGTCGATCTCCGACGGGCTGAACGTCCCGGTGAGCCCTCAGGTCCTCGGCTTCGTCTCGGTGCTCATCGGCATCGTGCTGGCCACGGCCATCCAGCAGCTGACCGGCTACTTCACCGGGACCTCGCGCCGGCCGGTCAAGGACGTCACGCGCAGCTCGCTGACCGGCCCGGCCACCGTCATCCTCTCCGGCATCTCGCTGGGCCTGGAGTCCGCGGTCTACGCCGCCTTGCTCGTCGGTGCCGCCGTCTACGGCGCTTTCCTCATCGGCGGGGCCGCGGCGCTCTACGCCGTCGCGCTGGCCGGTTGCGGGCTGCTCACCACCGCCGGGGTGATCGTGTCGATGGACACCTTCGGGCCGGTGAGCGACAACGCCCAGGGCATCGCCGAGATGTCCGGCGACATCGACGAGGAGGGCGCCCAGGTGCTCACCGACCTCGACGCCGTCGGCAACACCACCAAGGCGATCACCAAGGGCATCGCCATCGCCACCGCCGTGCTGGCCGCGACCGCACTGTTCGGGTCCTACAACGCGAGCATCGGCGAGGCGCTGGACAAGGCCGGCGCCGCGCTGGGCGACGCGTTCACGCTCGTCTCGCCCAACAACGTGGTCGGTGCGGTCATCGGGGCCGCGGTGGTCTTCTTCTTCTCCGGTCTGGCCATCAGTGCCGTGTCGCGCGCCGCCGGCCGGGTGGTGTTCGAGGTCCGGGAGCAGTTCCGCACCCGGCCCGGGATCATGGACTACAGCGAACGCCCCGACTACGGGGCCGTGGTCGACATCTGCACCAAGGACTCGCTGCGCGAGCTGGCCACCCCCGGTCTGCTGGCCGTGCTCGCCCCGGTCGCCGTCGGCTTCGGTCTCGGCTTCGGCCCGCTGGCCGCCTACCTGGTGGGCGCCATCGCCACGGGCACGCTGATGGCCGTCTTCCTGGCCAACTCCGGTGGCGCCTGGGACAACGCCAAGAAGGTGGTCGAGGACGGCGCCTACGGCGGCAAGGGCAGCGAGGCCCACGCGGCAACCGTCATCGGGGACACCGTGGGCGACCCGTTCAAGGACACCGCCGGGCCGGCGATCAACCCGCTGATCAAGGTGATGAACCTGGTGGCGCTGCTGATCGCGCCGGCGGTGGTCAGCCTGTCGGTCGGTGGGGGCGCCAACACCGCGGTTCGGGTGGGCATCGCGGTGGTCGCGGTGCTGGTGATCGTGGCCGCCGTGGTGGTCAGCAAGCGCCGATCGGTCGTGGTGGGCGGGGACAGC
>JAOPWG010000263.1 GCA_025965775.1 Modestobacter sp.
CGTGCGGGCGTTGCGCAGCGTCAGCCGGGCGGCGCGGCTGGCCGGCTGACCGGCCCGGCGCCGCCGTCCGGGGTGGCCCGGCTGGTCCGCACCAGCAACAGCGCCGCGCCGCTGCCGAGCAACACCAGCCCGGCAATGAGCACCGCGACCACCGGACCGAGGCTGTCCCCGGTCACCCGGAGCACCATCAGGACCAGCGCGGCCACCGCCGCGGCCGCGGACGGCCACCGCCCCGCCCGGACGAACGCCGCGAGACAACCGGCCGCCTGGGCGGCGAGCAGGACCAGACCCACGGTGCGGACCGGCGCCTCGGTGAAGGCACCCGTTCCCGCGGTGACGGTCAGCACGGTCAGGCCGAGCACGGTGGCCAACGTCGGCACGGTGAACACCCGGGCGCGCACCAGCAGCAGCCATCCGGCGCCCACCACGGCGAAGGTCAGCACTGAGGGGACAGCGGTGGCGGCGGTCTCGGCCAGCACCGCAGCGGCGAGCAGGCAGACGGACCCGAGGGCGGCCGACTCGGTGACCGCGCTGGGGGCGACCAGCTGGGCTGCGATGACGGCGACGACGGCAGCGATCCCGGCTGCACGAGCCGGGGACGACGGCACGAGCACAGCAGCGGTGCTTGCGCTGGCGGCGACGGCGCCGGTGAGCAGCGTGCTGGCCAGCCGGCGGCGGGCAGCGTGCTCGGGCCGGCGGAGAGCCCCGACGCCGCGCTTGCGGCCGGTCGCCACCGCGGCGCCCGCAACGGCCAGGACGACGGCCACGGTGGTGAGCACGATGACCCGTCCGGGCCGCCCGAGCTCGTCCCACTGCTGCCCGACCAGCACCATGCCGGCGATCAGCACCAGCGCGGCGCCCGCGTAGGCCGCGGCCTCGGCGAGCCAGCCGAGTCGCGCGCCGGGCGCCCGGCCCGCGGCCTGCTCCCCGGTCGTCGGCGGCGCGTCGGGCCCGGCGTCCGGCGTGTGCGTGGCCGCCCCGTCGAGTTCCTGCAGCACGGCCGACACCTGGTCCGCGGACAGGGTGCCCACCGCCTGCAGCCGTCGCAGGGCGGCGGTCACCTGCTCGTGCGGGACCCGGCGCGTCGTCGGCAACTGGCTGGTCATGCCCACCTCCTGGAGGAGGCACAGGGTAGGGCGCCGCGGCGCTCAGCAGAGTGCGAGCTGCTCCGGCCCGCGGGTGGGCCCGGGGACGCGGCCCGGCCCCGCCGTGGGCAGGCTGCCGGCCGGGAAGTCGACCGACTCGTCGCCGGGCAGGCCGGTGGCCGGCGGATGCTCCCCCGCGCCGGCCCCTCCCGACGTGCCTCGCCCGCGCGCGGAGCCGCCACTCTGCCGATCCAGCCCGTGCCGGGCCAGGATCGGCGCGACGCGGCGGGCCAGCCAGCCGCGGTACTCGGCGGGCACGTAGGCCCCGCGCCCGTAGAGCGCCTTGTAGCGCGCGACGAGGGAGGGGTGCTCGCGGACCAGCCAGGCGGTGAACCACTCCCGGGCGCCGGGGCGCAGGTGCAGCGGCAGCACGGTCACCCCGGTCGCCCCCGCCGCGGCGATCGCGCCGATGGCCGCCTCGAGGTGGCTGAGCGAATCGGTGAGCCCCGGTAGCACGGGGGCGAGGAACACTCCGCACGGCAGCCCGGCGTCGGTGATCGCCCGGATCAGCTCCAGCCGCGCGCGGGGGGTGGGCACCCCGGGCTCCAGGGCGGTGTGCAGGTCGTCGTCCCAGATCGCCAGCGAGACGCCCATGCCGATCGGCACGTCCCGGGCCGCGGCGGTCAGCAACGGGAGGTCGCGGCGGGCCAGCGTGCCCTTGGTGAGGATCGAGAACGGCGTCCCGGATCGGGCCAGGGCCCCGATGACACCGGGCATGAGCCGGTACCGCCCCTCGGCCCGCTGGTAGGGATCGGTGTTGGTGCCCAGCGCGACGTGCTCCCGTTTCCAGGACGGGCGGGCGAGCTCGCGACGCAGCACCTCGACCAGGTTGGTCTTCACCACGATCTGGCGGTCGAAGTCGGAGCCGCTGTCGAGCTCCAGCCACTCGTGCGTCCCGCGGGCGAAGCAGTACACGCACGCATGACTGCAGCCCCGGTAGGGGTTGATCGTGTGCCCGAACGGCATCACCGAGCCCGCCGGCACCGCGTTCAGCGCGCTCTTGCAGCGCACCTCGTGCAGCGTCAACCCGGGGAACTCTGGCACCTGCACGCTGCGGAGCAGCCCCCGGACGTCGGGCAGGCCGGGCAGTGTCGACGGTTCGTCGAAGTCCAGCCGCTGGGCGTCCCACCGCACGGGTCCATCCGAACACATGTTCGACCGGATGTCGACCGGGCGCGGCGGCGCGTCCGGGTCAGACCGGCGGGCGGTTCTCGTAGAACGTGGACAGCACGACCGTCGTGCGGGTGGTCACGTTGGCCGCGGCCCGGATCGCGGCCAGCAGCCCCTCCAGGGCGTCGGGTGAGGCGACCCGCACCTTGAGGATGTAGCTCTCCATCCCGGCCACCGAGTGACATGCCTCGATCGCGCTCAGGTGCGCGAGCCGGGCCGGCGCGTCGTCGGGCTGGGCGACGTCGATCGGGGTGATCGAGACGAAGGCGGTCAGCGGCAGCCCCACCGCCTTGGCGTCCACCTTCGCGGCGTAGCCGGTGATCAGCCCCCGCTGCTCGAGCCGGCGCACCCGCTGGTGCACCGCCGACACCGACAGGCCCACCCGGTCGGCCAGCTCGGTGTAGCTGGCCCGGCCGTCCCGGGCCAGCGCGCTCAGCAGGGCGCGGTCGACATCGGCGGCCGGTGGTGCCCCGCTCCCGGCGGCCGGCGCGCCGGCCGGTTCAGCCGGGGAGTTCGACGAGCTCACGGGGTCCCTCGTTCAGTGTGCGGACGCCGTCGTCGGTGCAGACCACGATGTCCTCGATCCGGGCGCCGTACCGGCCGGCCAGGTAGATGCCGGGCTCGACGGAGAACGCCATCCCCGGCTCCAGCGGCAGGTCGTTGCCCGCCACCACGTACGGCGCCTCGTGGGTGTCCAGCCCGATGCCGTGGCCGGTGCGGTGGATGAAGTGCTCACCCCAGCCGGCCTCGGTGATCACGTCCCGGGCGACCGCGTCGACCTGCTCGCAGGTGGTCCCCGGCCGCACGGCGGCGGTGGCCGCCTCCTGGGCGCGCTGCAGCACGGCGTACCACTCGGCGACCTGCGGGTCGGCCGCCGCACCGACGACGTAGGTGCGCGTGCAGTCCGACCGGTAGCCGGTCGCGGTCTCCCCGCCGATGTCGACGACCACCAGGTCGCCGGGCCGCACCACGCGGTCGGACAGTTCGTGGTGCGGGCTGGCGCCGTTCGGCCCGGAGCCCACGATGGTGAAGTCGACGGCCACGTGCCCCTCGGCCAGGATCGCCGCGGCGATGTCGGCGCCCACCTCGGCCTCGGTGCGGCCCACGCGCAGCCACTCCCCCATCGCGGCGTGCACCCGGTCGATGGCCGCACCGGCCCGGGCCAGCTCCTCGACCTCGGCCGGGGTCTTCACCATGCGCAGCCGGTCGATGACCGGACCGGCCAGCTCGAGGGCCGCGCCGGGCAGGGCGCGCTGCACGCCCAGGGCGTGCTCGGCCCAGGTGCGCGCGCCCACGGCGACCCGGGTCGGCGCGGAACCCAGCCGGGAGGTGACCGCCTCGGCCAGGCGGGCGAAGGGGTCGTCGGTCTCGTCCCAGGCCAGCACCTCCAGCCCCAGACCACCGGCCGGGGAGGCCTCGACCATCGGTGCCTCCAGCCGGGGGACGACCAGCAGCGGCTCCCCCCGGCGCGGGACGGCCAACGCGGTGAGCCGCTCCATGGCGTGCGCGTGGTACCCGCACAGGTATCGCAGGTCGGAGCCCGGCGTGACGACCAGCAGGTCGACACCGAGCTCGTCGGCGACCGCTCGGGCGGCGTGCACCCGGTCGATCGACACCAGCGGCGAGGAGGAGGGGACAGCGACCACGTCGGTGAGACTATCCACCGGGCCGGACCGGCCGGCCGGTCGTCATCAACCCGGCCGTTACGGTCCCGCACGTGACCGAGCGTGCGAGGTCGCACGAAGGCACAGCACGGGTCGGCACGCGGCCGACGAGCGCCAGCGAGGAGAACGCGTGACGACGATGCTGCTGGATGCGGCGAGCCTGTACTTCCGGGCGTTCTACGGCGTGCCGACCAGCGTGACGTCCCCCGACGGCCGCCCGGTCAACGCCGTCCGCGGGTTCCTGGACATGACCGCCCGGCTGATCGGCACCCACTCCCCCGAGCGCCTGGTGGCGTGCTGGGACGACGACTGGCGTCCCGCGTTCCGGGTGGCGGCGCTCCCCTCGTACAAGGCGCACCGGGTCGCGGCCGAGGGCGGCGAGGAGGTGCCCGACGAGCTGGGCCCACAGGTCCCGGTGCTGGTCGAGGTGCTGGCCGCGGCGGGGGTGGCCCGGGTCGGCGCGCCGGGCTTCGAGGCCGACGACGTGATCGGCACGCTGGCCACCCGGGCATCGGGGCCGGTCGACGTCGTCACCGGCGACCGTGACCTGTTCCAGCTGGTGGACGACGCCCGCGGCGTGCGGGTGCTCTACACCGCGCGCGGGATCAACGATCTCGAATTCGTCGACGAGGCGGCCGTCGCGGCCAAGTACGGCATCCCCGGCCGGTCCTACGCCGACTTCGCCGTGTTGCGCGGCGACCCCAGTGACGGGCTGCCGGGGGTGTCCGGGGTCGGCGCGAAGACCGCAGCGGCCCTGATCAATGCCTTCGGATCGCTGGCCGGCATCCGGGAGGCCGCCGCGCGCACCGTCGTCCCGAAGCCCCCGCTCACCGCCGCGGTGCTGAAGAAGCTGCACGCGGCCGGTGACTACCTCCAGGCCGCTCCCGAAGTGGTCACCGTGGTCACCACGATCGACCTGCCGGCGGTGGACGGCGACCTGCCCCGCCGGCCCGCCGACCCCCATGCGCTGGCCGCGCTGGCCGAGGCGCACGGCCTGCAGAACTCGGTGCGCCGGCTCGGCGCGACGCTGGGCTGGGCGCCGGACGTCCTCGGCTGAGCCGCCCGGCCCGGGGGCTCAGCCCTGAGCCCAGGTGTAGTCCGCGTTCTCGCCGGTGATCGTGATGGTGATCGTCACCGGTGTGCCCTCGGCCGTGGTCCCCGAGCAGCGGTAGGTCTTCCCCGGGTCGACGGTCATGGTGTCGCGGCACCGCAGGTCCACCGACGTCCCCGACTGCTGCTCGAACTGGCGCGCCACGTCGCGCTGCACGGCCTGCGGGTCCAGGGCGGTGGTGCGCAGGGACGTGGTCAGCACGACCACCACGGTGGCCAGCAGGACCACGCCGAGCAACCCCAGGAGGGGAAGTCGCCACCGGCGGGACCGGCGGGCCGGCGGCGCCGGTGGCCCCCAGCCGCCCGGTTGACCGTAGTGCTGCGGGCCGCCCCCGCCACCGGGTTGCCCGTACTGGGGTTGCCCGTACTGGGGTTGCCCGTACTGCTGCTGGCCCCAGCCGGCGGGCTGGCCGTACGGCGGTTGGCCGTACTGGGGCTGGCCGTACGGCGGTTGGTCGTACCCGCGCGGCGGGCCGAACGGCGGCTCGGACTGCCCGTACGGGGGGCCTGCGGGCGGGCCGTACTGCTGGCCCGGCTGCGGCGGCGGGTAGCTGCGCGCCGGGTCCTGCTGACCCCAGCCCGAGGCAACCGGCGGGGCGGGCGGCGGGCCGACCGGTCGCACGTCGTCCCGGTCGTCGTCCCCCTGCGGCGGGTGGGTCATCGTCGCTCCCTGGTCGGGCCTCGGCTGCCGGTCCGGCGGTCAGCCTCCAGCCGCCGGGCGAGGCGATTGTGTCCTACCGCGCCCGGGCCGGGCGGACGGCGGCCCGGTGGTCAGCCGCTGACCGCCACGGCCACCACACCCCGCCGGATCCGCCCCACCGCGGCGCGGGCCACCCCGGACAACGGCTCGTCGGCCACCGCGGCCAGCTGGTCGAGCAGGTCGACGAGTTGGCGGGCCCAGCGCACGAAGTCGCCACCGGACAGCTCGGTGCCGGCCTGCTCCGCTCCGGCGAGCACCCGGTCGAGGGTCTGCCCGTCCGCCCAGCGGTAGGCCGCCCAGACGAACCCCAGGTCCAGGTCACGGGTGAGCGGCACCTCGTGCTCGACCTCTGCCTCCTGCAGCCGGTTCCGGATGCGCCGCATCTCGGCGATCGCTCCGGCGACCTTGCCGGCCGGGACAGCAGGCTGACCGGGCGCCTCCCGGCGGGCCTCGAACACCAGCGCGGAGACGCAGGCGGCCAGCTCCGCGGGGGTGAGGCCGCGGAAGACCCCGGCGTGCAGACATTCGGCCGCGAGCAGGTCGGTCTCGGACCAGATGCGGGCCAGTCGCCGTCCGGGGTCGGTCACCAGCGGCCGCTCCTCGACCGGCCCCCCGTCGGCGGGCTCCGGCGAGCCGGCCGCCTCCGGAAGGAGATAGCCGAGCTCCTCCAGGACATCGCACGTGCGGTCGAACTGGCGGGTCAGTGATCCGGTGCGCTCGGCCATCTGCCGGCGCAGCGCCTCGGCGCTGCGCACCTCGCGCAACCACCGCTCGGCGGCGCGCACCCGCTCCTCCCGGTCGGGCAGTCCGTGCACCGGGTGGGCACGCAACGCATGCCGCAGGTCGGCCAGCACCGGGTCGTCCGCGGCTGCCGAGCGTCCCTTGGTCCGACGCGCCCCCAGGTCGTGCTCCATGCGCGCCGTGCGCAGCGAGGCGGCGAGGTCGCGGCGGGCGTGCGGGCTGCGGTGGTTGAAGTTCTTCGGCACGCGCACCCGGGCCAGCGCCGTCACCGGTGTGGGGAAGTCGGCGGGGCTGAGCCGGCCGGCCCACCTCTCCTCGGTGAGGACCAGCGGTTGCGGTTCGGCGAGCTCGGTGACCCCCGGGTCGAGTACCACGGCCAACCCCTGCCGGCGGCCGGACGGCACCCGGATGACGTCCCCGGACCGCAGCGCGGCCAGCGATTCCGCCGCCTCCATCCGTCGCTTGGCCTGCGAGTCGCGGGACAGCGCCTTCTCCCGCTCGGAGATCTCCGCACGGATCCGGGCGTACCCGGCGACGTCACCGGCGTCGGAGTGCATCTCGGCGGCCAGCCGCTTCGCGTCCGCCTCGTGCCGGGCCGCCGAGCGGGCCAGACCGACGACCGAGCGGTCGGCCTGGAACTGCGCGAAGGACGACGCGAGCAGCACCCGGGCCCGCTCCCGGCCGAAGGAGCCGACCAGGTTGACCGCCATGTTGTAGCTGGGGCGGAAGGAGGACCGCAGCGGATAGGTGCGCGTGCTCGCCAGGCCCGCGACCAGGGTCGGGTCGACGCCGGGCGCCCAGACGACGACCGCGTGGCCCTCGATGTCGATGCCCCGGCGGCCGGCTCGGCCGGTGAGCTGCGTGTACTCCCCCGGCGTGACGTCGACGTGCGCCTCGCCGTTCCACTTGACCAGCCGCTCGAGGACGACGGTGCGGGCGGGCATGTTGATGCCCAGCGCCAGGGTCTCGGTGGCGAACACCGCCTTGA
>JAOPWG010000279.1 GCA_025965775.1 Modestobacter sp.
TCAGCGAGGTCGCCCGCGAGCAGACCCTGATGCGGGTGCTCGCCGGGGTGCGGCACGAGTACGACTACGTGCTCATCGACTGCCAGCCCTCGCTCGGGCTGCTGACGGTCAACGCGCTCACCGCCGCTCAGGGAGTGATCATCCCGCTGGAGTGCGAGTACTTCTCGCTGCGCGGCGTGGCCCTCCTGGTCGACACGATCGACAAGGTCAAGGAGCGGCTGAACCCGACGCTGGCCATCGACGGCATCCTGGCCACCATGTACGACACGCGGACCGTGCACTGCCGCGAGGTGTTCAGCCGGGTCGTCGAGGCCTTCGGTGACACCGTGTACCAGACCGTCATCCAGCGCACAGTGCGCTTCCCGGAGACCACCGTCGCTGGGCAGCCGATCACCACCTGGGCGCCCACGTCCACCGGTGCCGCTGCCTACCGCGACCTGGCCAAGGAGGTCCTCTCCCAGTGACCGAGCTTGCGAGGTCACCGATGAACACAGCACCCGGGGGCGCGCGCCCGACGAGCGGCAGCGAGGAGGGAGCGTGACCCGACGCCCTGTGCTCCCGGGCGCCGCCGAGCTGTTCCGCCGCACCGACGTGCCGGCACCGCAGCCCGCCCCGGTCACCGAGCTGCCCACCCTCGCCGCCGCCCAGGCCTCCCCGGCGCTGCGCGGCAGCGCGCCCGCCCCGCGCCGCGCCGCCGACGCCCCGGCCGGCGACGAACCCACGACGGGGATGCCGCTGTCCCTCGTCCCCGCCGTGCCGGAGGTGCCGGCCCCCGGGCGCCCGCTGGACGACCTGGCCGCGCTGCGTGCCGCACTGCCCGCCGCCACCCCACGGGCGCCCCGCGGGCAGGGCGACGGCGGCCGGACCCGGCACGACGAGAAGATCACCGTCTACTGCTCGGCCGAGGAGCTGATGGCCCTGGAGACAGCCCGCCTCACGCTGCGCGGCACGCACGGCGTGGTGGCCGACCGCGGCCGGATCGTGCGCGAGGCCATCGCCGTGCTGCTGGCCGACCTCGACCAGCACGGCGAGGAATCCGTGCTGGTGCGGCGCCTGCGGCGGTGACATCGTCGTCCTCGCGGACGACAGCGCGGCCAGGTGCCGTGCCCGGCTGAGCTGAGCCGGTTACGCGCGGCCATCACCATGGGCAACGGCCGTAGGCTGGATGCGTGACCACGGTGGAGGCCAACGGGCGGTTCACCGTCCGGCTGGCCAACTTCGAGGGTCCCTTCGACCTGCTGCTCCAGTTGATCGGCAAGCACAAGCTCGACGTCACCGAGATCGCGCTGTCCGTGGTCACCGACGAGTTCATCGCCCACCTGCGTGCCCTCGGTGACGAGCTGGACCTCGACCAGGCCAGCGAGTTCCTCGTCGTCGCCGCCACCCTGCTCGATCTGAAGGCCGCCCGGTTGCTGCCGGCCGCGGAGGTCGAGGACGAGGAGGACCTCGCTGCGCTCGAGGCCCGGGACCTGCTGTTCGCCCGGCTGCTGCAGTACAAGGCCTACAAGCAGGCCGCCGCGTTCCTGCGGCAACGTGAGGCCGTCGCGGCCCGGCGCTTCCCGCGCGACGTCGGGCTCGAGCCGCGCTTCGCCGACCTGCTGCCCGAGGTGCTGCTAGGGGTCACCCCGGAGCAGTTCGCCGCGCTCGCGGTCCAGGCGCTGACGCCCAAGCCCCCGCCGACGGTCAGCGTCGCCCACCTGCACGCCCCCGCGGTCAGCGTCACCGAGCAACTGCTGCTGGTCCGCAGCCGGCTGGCGGTCGCCGGGACGACGACGTTCCGCGCGCTGTCCGCCGACTGTGCGCACACGTTGGAGGTGGTCGCCCGCTTCCTGGCATTGCTCGAGCTCTACCGCCAACAGTTGGTCACCTTCGACCAGGTCTCCCCGTTGGGCGAGCTGTACGTGCGCTGGGCCGGGCCCCAGCTGGTCGACGGGCGGCTGCCCGGGGAACCCGCCGACGACATCGACGGCCCGATCGAGCCGTCGATGGAGGAGTGGTCATGACCGAGCCCGGCGGCGACCGCGCACCGATCTCCTGGGAGGCCCTCGCCGCCGAGCTTGCCAGCGAGCTGACCGGGGAGCCCGAGGAAGCCGCGGCCGGGCAGCCGGTGGAGGCCTGGGACGCCGTCGCCGCCCGGCTGGCCGCCGGCCTGCGGACCCCGGCCGGCGCCGCACCGGCGGATGCCGGCGACGACACGGGCCAGCTCGACGACCCGGTCGCCGAGGAGGATCCCGCCACGGCCGCCACGGCCGCCACGGCCGCCACGGCCCCGAGCCCGTCACCGACGCCGGGACCCGTCCCGGACGACGCCCGGGCGGAGACAGGGACGCCGACCCGGCCCCGGCTGGGCCGGGCACCGCAGTCCGACCCGGTACAGCTGGTGGTCGTGGACCAGCCGGAGCCCGCGGTCGAGGAGTCCATTCCGGTGGCGGCGGCGCCAGAGGGCTCCGACGCGGCGCCCGATGCGGAGGCTCTGCGCGGCGGCCTCGAGGCGTTGCTGTTCGTGGTCGATGCCCCGGTCGACGAGGTCACGCTCGCCGCGGCACTGCGCTGCCCGGTGGGCCGGGTGCGCGAGGAACTCGCCGGCCTGGCCGCGGACTACGACCAGCGTCGGGCCGGGGTCACCCTCCGCCGGGTGGGGGAGGGGTGGCGGGTCTACACCCGCGAGGAGCATGCCGACGTCGTCGAGCGGTACCTGCTGGAGGGACAGCGCAGCCGGCTGACCCAGGCCGCCCTGGAGACCCTGGCCGTCATCGCCTACCGGCAGCCGGTCACCCGCGCGCGGGTGTCGGCGATCCGCGGGGTCGGAGTGGACGCCGTCGTCCGCACGCTGGTCAACCGCGGCCTGATCCGCGAGTGCGGCAGTGACCGGGACACCGGCGGTGGCCTGTACGCGACCACACCGCTGTTCCTGGAACGGCTCGGGCTCACCGGCCTGGACGAGCTGCCCGAGCTGGCCCCGCTGCTGCCGGAGACCCGCACCATGCTGGACGAGCACCCGGACGTCTGACCCGGGTGCCCAGCTGTCTACCGGGACCATCCGCCCGAGCGATCGTCGCCACTGGGTCCGACTGATCCGGCGCCGGGCGCGGCGCCACACCGGTGCACGCCGACGGGGGAACCCGGATCACCAGGAGGTCGACATGGCGGTCGTCGCCGAGGTCACGCTGCGCGGAACGACCTGGGTGCACGTCTGGACGTGGCGGGACGGCAAGGCCACCAGCTCCGGCGCGAGGCCACGCACACGTTCGCGGGGACTACGGCGACGCGGGGCCGACGAGGATCTCGGTGCCGTCGGGGCGATAGGTGCGCCATCGGCCGCCGGGATCTCGTTCGACCCGGAAGCCGTGGTGGACCTTGGTGTGCAGAAGGACCACCCCCTCCCCACGACTCGCAAGCTCGCCGCGGGCCCCTGGGGGCGGCCGGATGGTGAACGTCGCACCAGTGCGTGGGCGCTCCGCACCCGGCGGAGACGCAGTGCCGGTCGCGGCGCTCGACCGCCCTCCGGATGTGGGGTGGGACGACCCGCTTGTCCCGGCCGACGTCCAGCGGGAGGCCGTCGGGATCCAGCACCATCCGGCTGACGGTGGCATCACAGGCGGCCCACCGGGCGCGGGCGGCGGAGATCGTCGCGCCGAACCCGGTGCTCGCCGCACCCGGTCCCGTGCTGGGATCGACGAGATCCTCCAGCGGGATGGTGACGATCAGCTGCGGCTTCACCGTGCGCAGGAATGGCAGGTTCCCACTCGCCAGGGCGTTGTCGGCCAGCTGCACCAGCGCGTCGGCCAGCTGCTGGGCGCGGGTGCGCAGGTCGCCCCTGGGGCGGGCGGCCTGCACGATCGACTCCAGCGCGGCCTGCACCTTCTCCCCACCGACCGCGTCGAGCTCGAAACGGCCGGTCACGCTGCCGTCGTCGTGCTTGGCGATGCTCAACACCCGCCCCTCGGTCGGGTCCGGCTCGGAGCCATCGGGATTCAGGCAGGCGAGGTAGTGGTGCACCACCCGGCCCAGCTGCACGTGCGGCTGGGTGGCCGCGACCTCGGCCAGCGCAGCGTCGATCTCGGCCAGGTCGACGTCCTCCCCGGCGGCCGCCGCCGAATTGCCCGGGCTGGCCACCGGCGCCACCACCCCGACCTGTTCGGCGGTGATCACCCCATCGGCGAACCCGGCCGACACCGCCGGCAGCAACTCCAACACCCGCCCGTTGCTCACCAACCGGGATGCCGCCGCCGGCGACAGCCGGGCATGCCCCCGCAACCACGACTGCATCGTCTTCAACCCGTCGCACTCCGCCGCCTGGGTCGACTCCGCGTGCCGCACCGTGCGGGTCAGCTCCGCGGCCACCCGGTTCGCCACCCGCACCAACTCGGCCACCCGCTCCAACACCTGCGGAGAAGGCATCGCGTGCAGATCATCGGTGCCAGGGCATCCAGGGACGACTGCAATTCGCCCACCGAACACCTCCCGACAGCTTCGAACATGTGTTCGATGCCTAGCGCTGCCACCGTGGTCTCGCAAGATGAAAGCGCAGGTCAGTGCACTGTTGACGAGGTCGACACCGGTGGACGCGACGCCCGGGCGAACCGTCTTCGCCAGCCACCCGAGGGGCGCGGCAGGTCCAGCCGGCCACCCCTGACTCCGAGGGTTCAGCCCAACCACATGTGCCGGACCGGCCGGCGGGCCAGCGCTCTCCCCAGCCACTCCGGCGTCTCCCCATCGCCCTGCCGCAGCGCGTCGGGGCACCCGGACAACTGAGGACGTCCCCCGTACGCAGGCAGCGGCACCCCTGGGCGGCGAACGCCGACCAGCTGCCGGCCGAGCCCCTCGGGTTGCCCCGGGGACTCTCGGGTTGCCCCGGGGACTGCGGACCAGATCCGCCGGACGGCCGGCACCCACCGGTTTCCTGGGCCGGCTCGGCGGCCGGTCGGGCTGGTGGAAGCTCGCCGCCGCCGCGAGGTCGCCGAAGCCGCCGGCTGCAGAAATGGCCATTTCTGCGGCCTGGGTCCGGATCAGGCCCAGCGCGGGTCCGGTGGCAGCCGCGGGTTGAGCAGGTGCGCCACCAGCGCCGTCCACCCGGTCTGGTGGGAAGCGCCCAGGCCCTCGCCGGTGTCGCCGTCGAAGAACTCGCTGAACGTCGGGTGGACGCGCCACAGCGGTGAGTCGCTGGCCTCGATGCGCGTCCCGTCGGCCGGGCGCTTGCCGTCGACCGGACGGAAGAGCGCGGTGAGGCTGTCGTCGATCAGGTCGGCGGCGTCGACGAGCGTGCGCCGGTTACCGGAGCCGGTGGGGATCTCGATGGTGAAGCTGTCGCCGTAGTGCCGGCCGAGGGTGCGCAGCTTGTCGGCGAGCAGCACGTTGACCGGGAACCACACCGGCCCCCGCCAGTTGGAGTTG
>JAOPWG010000293.1 GCA_025965775.1 Modestobacter sp.
GATCACGGCCGCCCCGGCCGGGTAGGGGTGCACGGTGAGCAGACACCTGGGGATGACCGACGCCGGACGCGACGAGGTCGGCGGGAGGGTCCTCGCCGCCTGGGACGCCTTCTGCGCCCAGGCGGCGGCGGTCGACCTGGACCGGCCGACCCGGCTGCCGGGCTGGCGGGCGCGCGAGGTGTGCGTGCACCTGGGCGTCTGGCCCGAGCACGCCGCGCTCGCCGGCCTGGTGGCCTCCGCCCGGGCCGGCGGGACCGGCACCCCGCCCGACGCCGACGCGGTCAATGCCCGGGTCACCGCCGCCCACCGGGACGCCTCGCCCGCGGAGGTGCTGGCCGCACTGCGGCGCAACCGGGACGCCACCGCCGCCTACCTGGCCGAGGAGCCGGCCGAGCTCGACGCGGCCCCGACGGTCTCCACCATCGGGCGGCTGCCGATGCTCAGCGTCGTCCTGGGGCAGGCCTACGAGCTGGCTGTGCACGGCCTGGACCTGGCCGCCGCCGGTGCGCCGCCGGTGCCGACCGACGTGCTCCAGTCCGGGCTCGCCGCGCTGGCCGACGTGACCGGGGCCCTCGCGGCCGCCGAGGGCATCGAGGCTGGCGCGACGCTGCTCACGCCCGACGGCGGCTGGACCTTCGCCGCGGACGGCGCCGGCTGGACCGTCGACCGCGTGGGTCCGGGCCGGTCCCGCGGTACCGCGGTGGAGGCGCCGGCCGCACTGCTGCTGGAGGCGGCGTCCGGGCGGGTCAACCCGATCGCCGCGCTGGCCCAGCGCCGGCTGAAGGTGCACGAGCTGACCGGGCTGCTGGAGCTGGCACCGATCGTGTCGTCGGCGCCGGGCATCCCGGGCGGACCGATCCTGCAGCTGGCCGCGCGCACGCTCGGCGGGGCCGGCGGCCTGCTCGGCCGGCTGTTCCGCGGCTGAGCCCACCCCACCACCGCTGCCGCGGCGGCAGGATGCCGGGATGGACGTGCTCAGCAGCCGGGTGCTCCTGCGGACCGCCCACCCCATCCGTAGCCAGGCGTTCTACCGCGACAGCCTCGGCCTGGCCGTGTACCGGGAGTTCGGCCCGCCCGGGCACCCCGGGGTGGTGTTCTTCCTGGGCAACGGCCTGTTGGAGGTCTCCGGGGCCGCCGACGGGGCACCGCGCGGCCTGGTCCTGTGGCTGCAGGTCCGCGACGTCGTCGCCGAGCACGAGCGGCTGCGGGCGACCGGGGTGCCGATCACGCGCGGGCCGCGGCGCGAGCCCTGGGGGCTGGACGAGATGTGGATCGAGGACCCCGACGGCGTGCGGATCGTGCTGGTCGAGGTGCCGGCCGGCCACCCGTTGCGCCGCGACCAGCGCTGACCCCGGCACGCCGCGGGGGCGCCCGCCGCAGCGGACGCCCCCGCGGTCTGGGACGGGGCCGGGTCAGGCCGTGGCGGCCTTGCCCGCGGACCGGGCCTCGACCGGGGCGTCCGCGCCCGCCTCGCCCAGATGCCGCTCGAAGGACGGCGGGATGACCAGGTCGGCCGGGTTGAGCTGGTCGACCGAGCTGTGGCCCAGGCCGATCAGCGCCGAGCCGAGGCCGTCGCGCAGCAGGTCCAGCACGTTCTCCACCCCGGCCTGGCCGTTGGCCGCGAGGCCCCACAGGTAGGCCCGGCCGATCATCACGGCCCGGGCGCCCAGCGCGAGGGCCTTGGCCACGTCACTTCCGCGGCGGATGCCGCCGTCCAGCAGCACCTCGATCTGGTCGCCCACGGCCTCGGCCACCGCCGGCAGCGCGCGGATGCTGGCCGGGGTGCCGTCGAGGTTGTTGCCGCCGTGGTTGGACACCGAGATGGCGGTGCACCCGGCATCGACGGCGCGCTTTGCGTCGTCGACCCGCATGACGCCCTTGAGCATGAACTCCCCGCCCCACTGCTCGCGCAACCAGGCCACGTCCTCCCACGAGGGCATCGGCGACTGGGTCCACATGCCGTAGGCGCCGAAGAAGGTGGGCGCCTCCTCGCTGGGGTCGGCGACCATGTTCGGCACCGTCAGGTCCGGGATCTTCCCGGTCCGGGCGAAGTCCAGCAGCCAGCGCGGCTTGAGCAGCACCTGCGGCGCGTAGCGACGGGCCGCCTCGAAGTTGATCTTCTCCGGGATGAACGGGCTGCCCCAGTCGCGGCCGTAGGAGAACGACCAGTCGAGGGTGGCGATCAGCCCCACCGCGCCGGCGCGGCGGGCCCGCTCCATGCGCGCGGCCATCGCGTCGCGGTCGCCGACCCAGTACATCTGGAAGAAGGTCTGCGGGTTGGCTGCCACGACCTCCTCGATCGGCTTGCTGGCGAAGGAGGACAGCCCCATCGCCACCCCGCGCGCCGCGGCGGCCCGGGCGACGGCGACCTCGCCGTCGGGGTGCACCGCCTGCACGCCGGTCGGGCTGATCAGCACCGGCATCGAGATCTGCTGGCCCATCACCGTGGTGCCCAGCTGCCGCTCGTTGCTCAGGCCGGCCGTGTGCGGGGCGACGCCCAGCTCCCCGAAGGCCGCGATGTTGTCATCGACGGTCAGCCCCCGCTCGGAACCGGCCACGAGTGCCCCGTAGACGCCCTTGGGCAGCCTGCGTTTCGCCCGCCGCTGAGCCTCGGCCACCGACTCGAACCACGCATTCGCCATCCGGACACACTCCCGATCTCGACCGACGTCGGTGGGTCCGGCGTCGTCCTGTCACCCGCCGACCGGCCGCGCGCTCACGTACGCGTGGCCAGTCGTGGCACTCAGTGCCATCCTAGGGTGACCGAGGTCTCTCCGGGAGGTCGGCACCCGTCCGGAGAAACCTCCGGGCAGGTCAGGCGTCCTTGATGGCCGAGACGTCGAACTCGATCTGGATCTTGTCGCTGACCAGCACGCCGCCGGTCTCCAGCACGGCGTTCCAGGTGAGCTCCCAGTCGCTGCGCTTGAGCGCGAGGGCACCCTCGAAACCGACCCGCAGGTTGCCGAAGGGGTCCTGCGCCGAGCCGGTGAGCGTGAAGTCCACCGCCACCGGCCGGGTCACCCCCTTGATGGTCAGGTCCCCGGTCACCCGGAACACGTCGGACTCCAGCTGCTCGACGCCGGTGGAGACGAACACGATCTCCGGGTACGTCTCGACGTCGAAGAAGTCCGCCGAGCGCAGGTGCGCGTCCCGGTCGGTGTTGGTGGTGTCGATGCTGGCCGCGTCGATGCGCAGCTGCACGGAACTGGCGGCCGGCTTGGCGGTGTCCAGGTGCGCGGTCCCCGTGAAGCCGGTGAAGGCCCCACGCACGGTGGTGACCATGGCGTGCCGGGCGCGGACGCCGATCCTGGTGTGCGCGACGTCCACGGTGTAGTCACCGGTGACGTCGGGCAGTGCGGTGGTGGCGGCGTCGAAGTCGGTCGCGCCGCCGTCGCGTGCGCGGTGTTTTCCCACGGTCAGTGCTCCCTCAGCCGGTGGTCCACCCGACCATGGTGGCGGACGACGCCGCCGCGTGGCACAGGAGGTCCCCCTGGGCCCCCCGGACGCGCCGGCGGGCCCGTCATCGGATCAGTACCAGCCGGTGGAGCGCGAGTGCGACCAGGCGCCGCACGGCGAGCCGTAGCGGCTGTCGATGTAGATCAGCCCGGCGTCGATCTGCCGGTAGCCGTCGGAGGTCTTCGCGATCCCCGTGCCGGCCCAGGTGGAGTCCAGGAACTGCGGGATCCCGTAGGCGGTGCTGCTGGGGTTCTGCGCGTTGGGGTTCCAGCCGCTCTCCTTGCCCCACAGGCTCTCCAGGCAGCTGAACTGGCTCGAGTCCCCACCGAGCTTGGACAGG
>JAOPWG010000304.1 GCA_025965775.1 Modestobacter sp.
GACGACGCCGTCGCGGCCGCCCGGTTCTTCAAGGACGCCGGCATCACCACGATCGGCGTCTGCTTCCTGCACGCCTACGCCGACGACACGCACGAGCGGCAGATGCTCGACGTGCTGCGCGAGGAGCACCCCGACGCCGTCGTCAGCATCTCCAGCCAGGTGCTGCGCGAATACCGCGAGTACGAGCGGTCGGTGACCACGCTGGTCGACGCCGCGGTCAAGCCCCGGGTCGGCGCCTACGTCACCAACATCCGCCGCCGCCTCGACGAACTGGCCCCCGGCGTCCCGTTCTACGTGATGAAGAGCAACGGCGGCGTGCTCTCCGCCCACGAGGTGGTCAACCAGCCGATCACCACGATGCTCTCCGGTCCGGCCGCCGGCGCCCTGGGCGCCGCTCTGATCGCCGGGACGGCGGGCTTCGACCGGGTGCTGACCTGCGACGGCGGCGGCACCTCCACCGACGTCACCGTGGTCATCGACGGCGAGCCGACGCTGACCACCGAGGGCTCGGTCGGCGAGTACCCCTCCAAGATCCCGATGATCGACGTGGTCACCGTGGGCGCCGGCGGCGGCTCGATCGCCTGGCTCTCGCCGGAGGGGACACTCAAGGTCGGCCCCAAGTCGGCCGGCGCCGACCCCGGCCCGATGTGCTACCCGACCGGCGGCGACCAGCCCACGGTCACCGACGCGCACGTGGTCCTCGGCCGGATCCCCCCGCACCTGCTGGGCGGGGAGATCCCGCTGTCGGTGGACGCCGCCCGCACCGGCCTGGAGGCCCTCGGGACGGCGCTGGACCTGTCGCTGGAGAAGGCGGCCACCGGCATCCTGGAGATCTCCGCCTGGAACCAGGCCAACGCGCTGCGCCAGGTCACGGTGGCGCGCGGCCTGGACGTCCGCGACTTCACGCTCACCACCTTCGGCGGCTCCGGGTCGCTGCTGGCCTGCCGGCTGATGGACATCCTGGGCCTGCCGCGGACGCTCGTGCCACCGAACCCCGGCAACGTCAGCGCCTTCGGGCTGCTGACCGTCGACGTCCGCAACGACTACGTGCAGACGATGGTGTCCCGCCACGCCGAACTGGACCCTGCCCTGGTCGGGACGGCCTTCGCCGCACTGGAGGAGCAGGCGGCCGACGCGCTGGACGGCGAGGGGTTCCCGCGCGCCGAGCAGCGGATGCAGCGCACCGCCGACCTCCGCTACGTCGGCCAGGCGTTCGAGGTGCGGGTGCCGGTCGCCGAGGGAACGCCCGACCAGGCGGCCCTGGACGACGTCGCGACCGCGTTCCACGCCGCCCACCACCAGCTCTACGGCTACGACTTCGCCGACGACCCACGCCAGGCGGTGGAGTGGGTGAACCTCCGGGTCAGCGGGATCGGCCCGATCCGCCGTCCCGACCTGGTCGAGCTGCCCCCGACCGAGGGCGGGGTGGACCGCTCCGTCACCGGACGGCGCCGGGTCTTCTTCGACGAATGGGTCGACACCCCGGTCCACCGGCGCCCCGATCTCGGCGCCGGTGACGTGGTCCCCGGCCCGGCGATCATCGAGGAGTTCGGCTCGACGGTGCCGGTGCACCCCGGGTTCGTGGCCACCGTCGACCGGTTCGGGAACCTCCTGCTCACGCGGGCTGACTCGAGCGACCTGCTGACCAAGGAGAGCGACCAGTGAGCCTGGACCAGGAGAAGGTGACCGCCGACCCGGTGCTGGTGGAGATCGTCGCCGGCACGCTGGCCGCGATCGAGAAGGAGGTGGAGACGTCGATCGGGCGAACCTCCCGCTCGCCGATGATCCGCGACGCGCACGACTTCCGCGCCGGCATCCACGACCGGCAGATGCGCAAGCTCACCGGCCGGTCCTACTCGGCGCTGGTGCAGCCGGTGGTGCGCGACTACCCGATCGACGAGATGAACGTCGGAGACGTCTTCTTCCACAACGACGTCTACCTGTCCGAGGGCGGGATCGGCCACCTGCCCGACCTGTGCGTCACCGTCCCGGTGTTTGCCGCCAACACCGAAACCGGCCAGCCCGAGGTGGTCGCCTTCATCCAGGCGTTCGGCCACCACGACGACATCGGCGGCGCGGTGCCGGGCTCCATGCCGTCGGCGGCGACCAGTGTGTTCGAGGAGGGCCTGATGGTCCCCCCGATCAAGCTGTGGGACCGCGGGGTGCCCAACGAGAGCGCGCTGAAGATCATGACGCGCAACTCCCGGATGCCCGACTCGCTGGCCGCCGACCTGGACGCCGAGTGCTCGGCCTGCCTGGCCGGCGCCCGGCGGCTCGGCGAGCTGTTCGACCGGTACGGCGTGGCCGCCGTGGAGGCCTGCTTCGACGCGATCCTGGCGAACTCCACCGAGGTCTACCGGCGGGAGATCCTGTCCCAGATCCCCGACGGCACCTACGTCTGGGAGGACTACGCCGAGCACGACGGCGTCGATGAGCCGCAACTGCACCGGCAGCGGATCACGCTCACCATGGACAGCTCCGCCGAGGTCCCGTTGGTCATCGACTTCACCGGCACCGGGCCGCAGGCGAAGGGCCCGATCAACCACTGCGGCGACTACGCCGACGGCAACTTCCTCAAGAAGTGGCTGGCGCCGGTCCTCCGCAACCTGGCCGCGACGCCGGAGCGGATGGCCGAGCTCGACGTGAACGAGGGCGTCGTCCCGCTGATCGAGATGCGCTTCCCCGAGAAGGGCACGCTCCTCACTCCGGTCTTCCCGGCACCGACCAACGCCCGGACGTTCGTCATCCTGCGGCTGCTGGGCGTGCTGGCCGGGGTCCTGGCCAAGGCGACCGGCGGCCGGATGCCGGCCGACCAGGAGACCATCCGCTACACCGGCGTCTACG
>JAOPWG010000301.1 GCA_025965775.1 Modestobacter sp.
AGGCGTGGTCGTCGCGGGGTTCCTGGGGGTCATCACGCTGCTGTCGGCCGCCGCGGCGGGCGGCACCTCGGGGCTCTCGCTGCTCCTGATCGTGCTCTGCGTGGGCGCCGTCACGAGCCTGCTGGCGCGCACCACCGCGGGCTGGGCGCCGATCCGGCCCCGCGGTCGCGGCTGACCCTCGGGCCGGCCGCGACCGCGGGCGCACGACCTCAGGAGTAGGCCCGGCGGCGCTGCCCCTCGGCCCGGTACCAGTCGTTGGAGGGCTTGAGGGCCAGCAGCACGATGCCGGCGATCAGCAGCAGCAACTGGAGCACGCCGATCACGGCCACGAAGCCGGTGTTGCTGCCCAGGCCGAAGACGCCGGAGATCAGGCCCAGCCCGCCGAGCACCCAGAGCACGATGCGCGCCCAGTTGCGTCCCTGCCAGGCGAACCAGAGCAGGACCAGGTAGGCGACGAGCAGCACCACGCCGATCACCGCGCCGACCATCACGCCCGCACGGACGGCGTCGGGGTCGACCCCCGCGCTGCCAGCGGCGTCGGCGACGTAGTTGTCGAAGTTGGCGAAGATGACGATCGAGCTGAGCAGGCCCAGGAGGGTGTTGACCAGGAACGCCCCCACCCCGTACGTCACCGTGGCCGGCCGCGGCGTGGGGGTGCTGGGGCCGCTCGGCTGCCCGTACCCGGGCGCCGGGGGGTACGCGGCCGAGCCCTGCTGGCCGTACTGCGGGGGCTGCTGGCCGTAGCCGGGCTGCTGGCCGTAGCCGGGCTGCTGCCCGGGGTCACCCGGCCGGCCGCCCTCCTGGGGGTCCTGCGGTCCTGTCGTCATGACGCTCCTCCCCTGTGTCTCCGCTACGTGTCGACGCGATGATCATGGGGCATCGGAGCGCCGGCGAACACCGGGGACGCCCGGCGCCGACCGGGGAACGCGACCCCGGTCGGCCGGGGCCGGCTCGCCGGGGCCCGCCGTCCGCACCAGCGGACGACGGGCCGGGAGGTCGACGGTCAGGCGCGGATGACGCTCAACCCGGCATCGCTCTGGTCGCCGGCAACGCCGGGCCAGTCCACGAGCACCGTGTCGCCGTCGCGGATCTCCCCGGCCAGCAGCGCGCGGGCCAGCTGGTCGCCGATCGCCGACTGGACGAGCCGGCGCAGCGGCCGGGCGCCGTAGACGGGGTCGAACCCGTTGAGCGCCAGCCACTCGCGCGCCGCGTCGCTGACCTGCAGCGTCAGCCGGCGGGCGGCCAGCCGGCGGGCCAGGACGCCGACCTGGATGTCCACGATGCCGGCCAGCTCCTCGCTGCCCAGCGCCTGGAACACCACGACGTCGTCGAGCCGGTTGAGGAACTCGGGCTTGAAGTGCCCGCGGACGACCTCCATCACCGCCTGCCGGCGACGGTCCTCGGGCACCGACTGGTCGGCGATCAGCTGCGAGCCCAGGTTGGACGTCAGGATCAGCAGGGTGTTCCGGAAGTCGACCGTGCGCCCCAGCCCGTCGGTCAGCCTGCCGTCGTCGAGCACCTGCAGCAGGACGTCGAAGACGTCCGGGTGGGCCTTCTCCACCTCGTCGAGCAGCACCACGGTGTAGGGACGGCGCCGCACCGCCTCGGTGAGCTGCCCGCCGGCCTCGTACCCGACGTAGCCGGGCGGGGCGCCGACCAGGCGCGCGACCGAGTGCTTCTCCGAGTACTCGCTCATGTCGACGCGGACCATCGCCCGCTCGTCGTCGAAGAGGAACTCCGCCAGCGCCTTGGCCAGCTCCGTCTTGCCGACGCCGGTCGGCCCGAGGAACAGCCAGGAGCCGGTCGGACGGTCGGGGTCGGCGACACCGGAGCGGGCCCGGCGGACCGCGTCGGCCACCGCGCGCACCGCGTCGGGCTGGCCGACGACCCGCCGGGCGAGCCCCTCCTCCATCCTCAGCAGCTTCTGCGTCTCGCCCTCCAGCAGCCGCCCGGCGGGGATACCCGTCCAGGCCTGGACCACCTCGGCGATGTCGTCGGGGCCGACCTCCTCCTTGAGCATCGAGTCCCCCGCCGCGACCGACGCCTCGGCCTCACGCAGCTCCCGCTCGAGGGCGGGCATCCGGCCGTAGCGGAGCTCGGCGACCCGCGCCAGCGCCCCGTCGCGCTCGGCGCGCTCGGCCTCCTGGCGTACCGACTCCAGCTCCTCCTTCGTGCGCTGGATCCGGTCGATGGCGGTCTTGTCCTGCTGCCAGCGGGCGGTCAGCTCGTCGAGCTCCTGCCTGCGGTCGGCCAACTCGGTGCGGAGAGCCGCCAATCGCTCTATCGAGGAGGGGTCGTCCTCCGTGGCCAGAGCCATCTCTTCGATCTCCAGCCGGCGCACGACCCGCTCGACCTCGTCGACCTCCACCGGGCGGCTGTCGATCTCCATCCGTAGCCTGCTGGCGGCCTCGTCGACCAGGTCGATGGCCTTGTCCGGCAGGAAGCGGGCGGTGACGTAGCGGTCGGACAGCGTGGCGGCCGCGACGATGGCGCTGTCGGTGATCCGGACGCCGTGGTGCACCTCGTAGCGCTCCTTGAGCCCGCGCAGGATGCCGATGGTGTCCTCCACGGTCGGCTCGCCGACCAGCACCTGCTGGAACCGGCGCTCCAGTGCGGCGTCCTTCTCGATGTGCTCGCGGTACTCGT
>JAOPWG010000339.1 GCA_025965775.1 Modestobacter sp.
CTGCGCTTCCTCAAGCAGGTCACCCGCGCCTACCCCGACGTCGAGTTGCACCTGGTGATGGACAACAACGCCGCCCACAAGCGCATCGAGATCCGCGACTGGCTGGCCGCCAACCCCCGCGTCCACGGGCACTTCACACCGACGTCGGCCTCCTGGATGAACCTGGTCGAGGTCTGGTTCGGCATCATCGAACGCCCAGCCATCCACCGCGGCACCTTCGGCAGCGTCAAGGACCTCACCGGCGCAATCCGGGCCTTCATCGACGGCTGGAACGACCGCGCGCACCCCTTCGCCTGGACCAAGCCAGCCGACCAGATCCTCGCCAAAGCCAACCGTCAGAAGACTTCAACCACGGAGCACTAGATGTCGTTGACCCCGTCCTGCGGGAGCGTCCTGATGACGTTCCGCGGTGGACGGGACTCGAGCGCCTCGCCGGCACGATCGAGGCCTGGTGGCCCGAGATACGGGGCTTCTTGCAGACCGGCATCACCAACGCCGGCACCTCCGCTGGACCCGCGGGGGGCCCGCACGCTCCGGCACGCCCGTCGAGGACCGATGCCCGCCGCTGAGCTGACCGAACGTGAGCAGCAGGTTCTCGCCCTCGTCGGCCGGGGGATGGCGAACAAGCAGATCGCGCGCGCCCTGGGCATCCGGGAGGGCACCGTCAAGGCGCACCTCACCGGCGTGTTCCAGCGGATCGGCGTCCGCGACCGGACCTCGGCGGCCCTGTGGGCGCGTACCCACCTTCCCGAGTCCCGGGAGAGCGGGAGGCTGTCCACCTAGGCCCCCGCCCGGCGCGGGTCCCCACCCGCACGCCCGTACGCGCCTAGGTTGCAGGAGGCACTCAGCGACCCGGGGGATCCACGTGAAACGAGGCGCTCGCGCGCTGTGCACCGCCCTGCTCGCCGGCTCCGTCCTGCTCGGGACGGCGGCCTGCGGTCCGGCGGGGCTGGCGCCGACGGGATCGTCCGGAACGGTGACGGGCTCGGCGACCGGGGCCGGGCAGACCGCGCTCGCCGTCCTCGCCACGCTGCCGGTCAAGGGCCGGGCGCCGCAGACCGGCTACGACCGCGACCAGTTCGGCCCGGCCTGGGCCGACGTCGACCGCAACGGCTGCGACACCCGCAACGACGTCCTCACCCGTGACCTGACCGGTGAGGTCTACAAGCCCGGTACGCAGGACTGCGTCGTCCTCCGCGGGTCACTCGCCGACCCCTACACCGGCGCCACCATCGCCTTCGAGCGCGGCAACGGCACCAGCGTGGACATCGACCACGTCGTCGCCCTCGGCGACGCCTGGCAGACCGGCGCCTTCGCCTGGGACACCGCCAAGCGGACGGCGCTGGCCAACGACCCGCTGAACCTGCTGGCCGTCGACTACTCGGCCAATCGGCAGAAGGGGGACGGCGACGCGGCCAGCTGGCTGCCCGGCAACAAGGGGTACCGGTGCGCCTACGTCGCGCGGCAGGTCGCGGTGAAGGCCGCCTACGGGCTGTGGGTGACCCCGGCCGAGCACGACGCGATCGACACGGTGCTGGCCGGCTGCCCCGACGAGCCCGTTCCGGCGACCGGCACGCCGGCGCCGGAACCGGCCCCCGCCCCGGCGCCGGCCACGGGCACCCCTTTCGCCAACTGCGCCGCCGCGCGGGCGGCGGGCGCCGCTCCGCTGCACCGTGGCGACCCCGGTTACTCCACCGCGATGGACGGCGACGGCGACGGGACCGCCTGCGAGTAGCCCCGCCCGGCCGGTCAGTCCCGCAGATTCAGCTGGTCGTGCCGCAGCGCGAACGCGTCGATCTCGGCGGTGCTCGGCGTCCGGCCCTCGGCGAGCAGCTCCAGCAGGCCCTCGAAGTAGTCCTCCCTGGGGGTGCCCGGGGTGAACAGGATGAGGAACCGGGCGCCGACGTCCGGGCCGGCCGCGCGGAAGCCGTGCACCGACGAGCGCGGCACGTAGATCAGGTCGCCCGCCGACGCCGTCGTCCACCTGTCGCCGGTGAGCACCGCCAGCTCGCCCTCCAGGACGTGGAAGGACTCGCTGAACGTCCGGTGCAGGTGCGGCCCCGGGCCGGTGCCGCCGGGGTCCAGCGTCATCTCGAACAGCCCGAAGTCGCCCCGGGTCTGGCTGCCGGTGGCGAGGAAGCGGGTGGGACCGGCACGGCGCTGGTCGTCGCGGCGGGAGAAGGTCGCCGGATCGGGCAGGTAGGTCATGGCACTGCCTACCGCACGTGCCGGCCCCGTCGGTCGCACGCGGCATCATCGGGGGGCCGGGACCGCCCGGCGGGACGACGAGGGAGGGACGGCGTGCGGCGCGAACCGAGCATCCTGCACCTGGACCTCGATGCCTTCTTCGCCGCCGTCGAGCAGCGCGACAAGCCCTCCCTGCGCGGCAAGCCGGTGGTGGTCGGCGGCACCGGCGGGCGCGGCGTGGTCTCCACCGCCTCCTACGAGGCGCGCGCGTTCGGCGCCCGCAGCGCGATGTCCACGGTGGAGGCGCGGCGGCTGTGCCCAGCGGGCACCGCCTTCCTCAGCCCCCGCTTCCCGGCCTACAAGAAGACCTCCGAGCTGGTGATGGGCCTGTTGCGTGAGCTGTCCCCGCTGGTCGAGCCGGTGTCCATCGACGAGGCCTACGTCGACCTGGCGGCCGGCGGCCACGACCTGAGCGTCGCCGGGGTCACCGCGCTGGCGCTCCGGCTGAAGGAGACCATCGCGGTGGCCACCGGCGGGGTCACCGGCTCGGTCGGCGTCGGTACCTCCAAGTCGCTGGCCAAGATCGGATCGGAGCTCGACAAGCCCGACGGGCTCACCGTCGTCCCGGCCGGTGACGAGCTGACCGTGCTGCACCCGCTGCCGGTGCGCAGCCTGGGCGGGGTCGGCCCGGCGACGGCGGAGCGGCTGGCGCAGGTGAAGGTGAAGACCGTCGGCGACCTGCACCGGTTGTCGCTGATCGACCTGACCACGCTGGTCGGGCAGGCGCACGGCACCGGCCTGTACCGGCTGGCCCGCGCGGACGACGACCGACCGGTGGTCACCGACCGCGAGGCCAAGTCGGTGTCGGCGGAGGAGACCTACGCCCGCGACCTCACTGATCCCGCGCGGCTGACCCTCGAGATCGACGCGCTGGCCGCCCGGGTGGGCAGCCGCCTGCAGCGCTCGGGGACGTCCGGCCGCACGGTGACCCTCAAGGTCCGCCGCTACGACTTCACCACGCTGACCCGCTCGCAGACCCTCCCCCACCCCGTCGACGACCCGCGCCAGATCGCCGACGTCGCCCGCCGGCTGCTCGGCGGCGTCGACCGCTCCGGTGGGCTGCGGCTGCTGGGGGTGGGCGTCTCCGGGCTGTCGACGTTCATGCAGGGCGACCTGTTCGCCGAGCGGGAGGCCGCGGAGTCGGTCGACCCGTCCGGGCCGGACGCACCGGTCACCGAGCCGGTGCCGGTCGATCCGCGCCCGGGGCCGGCGGTGGTCGCCTGGTATCCCGGTCAGGACGTCGTCCACCGCGAGCTCGGGTCCGGCTGGGTGTGGGGCAGCGGCCTGAACCGGGTCACCGTGCGCTTCGAGGGTCCGCGGACGACGCCCGGGCCGGTGCGGACGCTGGCCGCCGACGACCCGGACCTGCAGCCCGCCGACCCGCCCGTCTGGACGTGAGTGGAGTGGCCCGGCGCCGCTTTACTGCGCCGTGGCACTCCACCCGGCAGCGGCTCACCACCAGCCGGCGAAGTGGTGCACCGGACCGTGCCCGGAGCCCACGCCGAGGGACTCCCCCGCCGTCAGCGCCGCCTGGAGGTAGTCCCGTGACCCCTCCACCAGCGGCGCCCAGTCCAGTTCCGAGGCGGGGTCGGTCAGCCGCGCCCGGGCAGCCAGGGCGGCGATCGCCGAGGACAGCGTGCAGCCGGTGCCGTGCGTGGAGGTCGTGGCCACCCGGGGACGGCGGGTCTCCACCACGCCGTTCGCCGTCGCGAGCACGTCGACGCTCTCCGCCCCACCCAGGTGGCCACCCTTGAGCAGCACCGCTCCCGGGCCGAGCGCCAGCAGTGCGGTCGCCTGCGGCACCAGCTCCGCCACCCGCGTCGCCGGCGCGACGTCCAGCAGCGCCGCCGCCTCCGGCACGTTGGGGGTGACCAGATCGGTCACCGGCAGCAGCACGGTGCGGACGGCGTCCACGGCGTCCTCGTCGATCAGCCGGTCGCCGCTGGTCGCCACCATCACCGGGTCACAGACCACCGGGCCGGCCGGCCGGCCGGCCAGTACCGCGGCGACCTCGCACACGACGGCCGCCGAGCCGAGCATGCCCAGCTTGGTGGCGTGCACGGTCACGTCGGCCAGCAGCGTGCGCAGCTGGTCGCCGACGAACCCCGCCGGGACGGAGTGCACGCCGGTCACCCCGCGGGTGTTCTGCGCGGTCAGCGCGGTCAGCACCGCGGTGCCGTAGGCGCCCAGCGCGCTGAAGGTCTTCAGGTCCGCCTGGATCCCGGCCCCGCCGCTGGGGTCGCTGCCGGCCACGGTCAGTGCCACGGCCGCGGTCATGACCCCACCAGCTCCCCGGCCAGCGCCGACCGCAGCCGGCGGGCCGCCGCGGCAGGGTCGGCGGCGCTGCAGATCTCGGAGACCACGCAGACCCCGTCCACCCCGGTCGCGGCCACCTCCGCGGCGTTCCCGGCCGAGATGCCGCCGATCGCCACCGACACCAGGCCGCCGGCCCGGGCCCCGGCCGCGAGCCGGCGCACGCCGGCCAGCCCGAGCCCGGTCCCGGCATCGGGCTTGGTGGGCGTGGCCCACACGGGGCTCAGCCCGACCAGGTCCACCGTCCCGGCCGGCAGCGCGAGGACGGCGGCCAGGTCGTCAGCGCCGCCGACGGAGACCCCGATCAGCGGCCCGGGGCCCAGCAGCGCGCGTACCTCGTCGGCCGGCAGGTCGTCCTGGCCGACGTGCACCCCGTCCGCCCCGGCGAGCAGGGCGACGTCCACGGCGTCGTTGACGACCAGCCGCACGTCCGGACGGTCGACGAGCACGGCCTGCACCGCCCGGGTGAGGGCGAGCAGGTCCCGCCGGCCGGCCGTCTTGTCGCGCACCTGGACGGCGGTCACCCCGCCCGCGACGGCGGCGGCCACCACCTCCGGCACCGACCGCGGTGCGCACAGCGCGGTGTCGGTCACCAGGTACAGCCGCGGGTCGAACGCCCGGGTCATGAGCTGCGGACGTCGGCGGCGGCCAGCGCGTCGCCGTCCAGGGCGTCGAGGGCGTCCAGCCACTGGGCGGCGAAGGTGCCCGGCCCGTCGGCGAGGTCGGCGGCGACCTCGGCGGCCAGCGCGACGTGGGCGTGGGCGGCAACCGTGCCGGTGAGTGGGTCGCCGGTGGCCGCGACGTAGGCGGCGACCAGCGCGCCCAGGGCACAGCCGGCACCGGTGGTGCGGGTCAGCAGCGCCGACCCGCCGCCGATCCGCACGGTGGTGCTGCCGTCGGTCACGAGGTCGACCGCACCGCTGACGGCCACCACCCCGCCGGTGCGCCGGGCCAGCTCCCCGGCGACGGTCAGCGCGTCCTCCGCGGTCGCGGTGCTGTCCACGCCGCGGCCGCCCTCGCCCGCGCCCGCGAGGGCGAGCACCTCCGAGGCGTTGCCACGGACCACCGTGGGTCGCAGCGCCACCAGCTCGGCGGCCAGGTCGGTGCGGAAGGCCAGCCCGCCGACCGCGACCGGGTCCAGCACCCAGGGGTTGCCGGCCTCGTTCGCGGCCCGGACGGCCAGCCGCATGGCCTCGGCGGTCCGGGCGTGCACGGTGCCCACGTTGACCAGCACCGCGGAGGCGACGGCGGCGAACTGGGAGGCCTCCTCCGGGGCGTCGACCATGGCCGGGGCGGCGCCGACGGCCAGCAGCGCGTTCGCGGTGAGCGTCTGGGCCACGGTGTTGGTGAGGCAGTGCACCAGGGGGGCGGTGTCGGTGAGCTGCGTGCGTGCGGCACGCAGGGAGGTGGCGTCCACGCCGTGACATCCCTTCGCCAGTGCGAGCTGGAGCAGGTTCGACGGGT
>JAOPWG010000408.1 GCA_025965775.1 Modestobacter sp.
GCCCCGGCACGTGCTTCACTCGGCCACACCCCGCGCCCAGGAGGTCAGCGCCGTGACCGTCATGCCCGCCGCGTTCCTCGGCCATGGCAACCCGCTGAACGCCCTCGAACGCAACCGCTACACCGAGGCGTGGCGGGCCTTCGGGCAGTCGGTGCCCCGCCCGCGTGCCGTCCTGGTGGTGTCCGCGCACTGGTACGTGCAGGCCACCGCGGTCACCGCGATGCCCCGGCCGCGGACGATCCACGACTTCTTCGGCTTCCCCCAGGAGCTCTTCGACGTCCGGTACGACGCCCCCGGCCTGCCGTCGCTGTGCGCGGAGGTGGCCGACGTCGTGCACCCCATGTGGGTCGGCTGCGACGTCGACAGCTGGGGCATCGACCACGGCACCTGGTCGGTCCTCCGGCACGCCTTCCCCGACGCGGACATCCCGGTCGTCCAGCTGTCCATCAACGCGCTCAAGCCGCTGGAGTACCACCTGGAGCTCGGGGCGGCCCTGGCGCCGCTGCGGGAGGACGGCGTGCTGCTGATCGGCAGCGGGAACGTGGTGCACAACCTGCGCGGAGTCCGCCGGGACATGCCGGACACGGGCTTCGACTGGGCGGAGCGGTTCGACGAGCAGGCCAAGGAGGTCATGCTCGGCGACCCCACCGAGCTCGGCCGGCTCGACGCGCACCGCGACTACCGCCGCGCCGTCCCCACCCCCGACCACTTCCTGCCGCTGGCCTACGTGGCCGGGGTGGCCGGTGCGACCGGGACGGCGGCCGAGGTGCTCGTCGACGGCTACGCCTACGGCTCGCTGTCGATGACCGCCTACACGGTCGGCATGACCAACCCGCCGGTGGCCGCCGGGGCGGCCGCGGCCGCCCTGCCCGAGGGGCCACCGCCGGACGGGGCGAACATCTGACCGCGCCAGGCTGTTCAGGCGTCCGCGACCGGTGCCCCGGTCCCCGGCGCGGCGGGTGCGCCCAGCCCGACCACGTCGCCGACCACCCACACCGCGGGCGGGCGGACGCCCTCCTCGGCCAGGGTCTGCGCCAGCCCGGCCAGCGTCGTCCGCAGCATCCGCTGGGTCGGCGTCGCCCCGTCGCTGATGACCGCCACCGGGGTGTCCGCGGCCCGGCCGTGCTCGACCAGGGCGGCGGCGATCGCCGGAGCCGTGTCCACGCCCATCAGGACGACGACGGTCCCGCGCAACCGGCCCAGCGCCGCCCAGTCGACCAGCGAGGCCGGGTGCCCGGGCGGCACGTGCCCGGAGACGACGACGAACTCGTGGGTCATCCCGCGGTGGGTGACCGGCACGCCGGCCAGCCCCGGGACGCCGATCGCGCTGGTCACCCCGGGCACCACCTCGACCGGGATGCCCGCGACGGTGCAGGCCTCCAGCTCCTCGTAGCCGCGGCCGAACACGAACGGGTCGCCGCCCTTGAGCCGCACCACCCGCTTGCCCTGCCGTGCCCGGTCCACGAGCAGCGCGTTGATCCGCTCCTGGGCCATCGAGCGGCCGCGCGGGAGCTTGGAGGCATCGATGACCTCCACCTCGACCGGCAGCGACGCCAGCAGGCCCTGCGGCGCCAGGTGGTCGGCCACCACGACGTCGGCGGTGGCCAGGGCCTGCCGCCCGCGGACGGTCACCAGGCCGGGGTCACCGGGCCCACCGCCGACGAGAACGACGCTGCCCAGGGCCCCGGTGGGCGGCCGGGACACGCGGTCGGCGATCGAGCCGTCGGTGAGCCCGGCCAGCACGGCGTCCCGGACGCCGACGGCCCGCTGCGGGTCACCGCCGCCGTGCACGCCGATCACCAGGTCGCCCTGCCGGCCGACCGCGGGGGTCCAGACGCTGGAGGCCGAGCGGTCGTCGGCGCGGGCGCAGAACACCCGCAGCCGCTCGGCCTCCTCGGCGACGGCCGCGTTCACCGCCGGGTCGTCGGTGGCGGCCACGGCGTACCAGGCGCCGGCCAGGTCGCCGCGGACGTAGGTGCGCGGGTGCCAGGTCACCGAGCCGGGGGCGACGAGGGCCTCCAGCGCGGGGGTGATCTCGGGGCTGACCACGGTCACGTGGGCGCGGGCCTCCAGCAGCCCGGCCACCCGGCGGTGCGCCACCTGCCCGCCGCCGACGACGACCACCCGGCGGCCGCCGAGGCGGAGCCCGACCGGGTAGACCGCCGCCGAGCCGGCGTCGTCGAACCGTGCCCTCACCACCGGATCATCCGCTCTTCCCGGTGACGCCGGCGGAGTCGAACGTCGCCACGTCCTGCAGCGCGCGGGCGGCGCCGGCGACCAGTGGCATCGCCAGCAGCGCGCCGGTGCCCTCGCCCAGCCGCAGGTCCAGGGCCAGCAGCGGCCGCAGCCCCAGCGCCCGCAGCGCGAGGGAGTGTCCGGGCTCGGCGGAGCTGTGCCCGGCCAGGGCGTGCTCCAGGGCGGTCGGGCACAGGGCAGCGGCGACCAGCGCGGCGGAGCCGGCGATGACGCCGTCCAGCAGCACCGGCACGCGGGCGGCGGCCGCGCCGAGGACGAACCCGGCCAGCGCCGCGTGCTCCAGGCCACCCACCTCGGCCAGCGCGGCGAGAGCCTGCTCCGGGGTGCCCGGTCGCCCGGGCACCCGCGCGACCGCCCGGGTGACGACCCCGACCTTGCGGGCCAGTGTCGGGTCGTCGACGCCGGTGCCCCGCCCGGTGGCCGCGGCCGGGTCGGCGCCGGTGAAGGCGCAGACCAGCGCGGCCGACGCGGTGGTGTTGGTGATGCCCATGTCGCCGGTGACCAGGCAGCCGTGGTCGGCGGCGAGCGTCGTCGCCACCTCGATGCCCACCTCGACCGCGCGCCGGGCCTCCTCCAGGGTCATCGCCGGGCCGACGGCCAGGTCGGCGGTGCCGCGGCGGACGTTGCGGTCCAGCAGCCCGGCCGCCGGTGCGGTCGGGGTCGCGACACCGACGTCCACGACGACGACGTCGGCACCGAGTTGCGCGGCGAAGGCGTTGACCACCGCGCCGCCGGCCAGGAGGTTGGCGACCATCTGCGCGGTCACCTCCTGCGGCCAGGGCGTCACACCCTGGGCGTGCACGCCGTGGTCGCCGGCGAAGACGGCCACCGCGGCCGGGGTGGGCAACGGTGCCGGGCATGCACCGGCCGTGCCGGCCAGCTGCACGGCGACGTCCTCGAGCACGCCGAGGGCGCCCGGCGGTGTGGTCATCCGGTCCAGCCGGTCGCGGGCGGCCCGCTCGGCGGCGCCGTCCCGCGGGCGGACGGCGGCGATGGTCGCGCCCAGCAGGGTCCCCGTGAACGGGGGTGCGTCGGCGCTCATCGGTGCTCCTCGGCGACGTCCATCCGGTCAAGGATCGCAGCCAGCTCGACGGCGAACGCACGGGAGGTGGCCGGATCGCGGACGGCGACCCGCAGGTGCTCGCCGGACAGCCCCGGAAAGGTGTCGCCCCGGCGCACCGCCCAGCCGCCGTCGCGCAGCCGCCGCCGGACCTCCTGCCCGCCGGGCACGCGCAGCAGCACGAAGGAGGACACCGGCTCGCCCATCACCTCGACCCCCGAGGGCAGCGCGGCCAGCAGCGCGGACCGGTGCCCGGCCGTGATCCGGGCCGCCGCGTCGGCCTCGGCCCGGGCTGCCGCGCTCGTGCAGGCCACCAGCGCGGCCAGCGCCGGGGTCGAGACCGGCCAGTGCGGCTGCGCGGCGGCCAGGCTGGCGACCAGGTCCGCCGGCCCCAGGGCGTAGCCGACCCGGAGCCCGGCCAGGCCCCAGGTCTTGGTCAGGCTGCGCACCACCAGCAGGCCGGGCAGGTCACCGCGGCCGGCCAGCGACGCCGGCTCGCCCGGGACCGTGTCGGCGAAGGCCTCGTCGACCACCAGCACCCGACCCGGCCGGGCCAGCGCCGCGACGTCGCCCGCGGCGTGCAGCACCGACGTGGGATTGGTCGGGTTGCCCAGCACGACCAGGTCGGCGTCCCCGGGGACGGCGGTGGGGTCCAGCCGGTACCCGTCTTCGGCGCGCAGGAGCAGCCGCTCGACGGCGTGCCCCGCGGCGCGCAGCGCCGCCTCCGGCTCGGTGAACGAGGGGTGCACCACCACCGCCCGCCGCGGCCGCAGCGTCCGGGCGAGCAGGGTGAACACCTCGGCGGCGCCCGCGGCCAGCAGCACCTCGGCCTCGGTGCGGCCGTGCGCGGCGGCCACGGCCCGGCGCGCGGGCGCGGCGTCGGGATAGCCGGCGCTGTTCTCGACCGCCTGGTGCAGCACGGCGCGCAGCCACGCCGGCGGGGCGCCGGCGCGCACGTTGACCGCCAGATCGACCAGGCCGGGCGCCAGCTCGACGTCCCCGTGGTGGCGGAGGTCCTCGGTGGACGCGTCCGGCTCGACGGCCACCGCGACGGCGACCGTCACCCGCCCGTGCACGGTCTTGCCGACGAGGAGCCGGCCGCCACCGAGCAGCGCGGCCGCCTCGGCGACCGAGGGCGTGCCGACCGCGGCGGTCACCCGGTCCGAGGGCGCCGGCACCGGTACGGCGGCCAGCGCGACGGCCGGGTGCCCGGTGAGCGGCCAGCCCC
>JAOPWG010000415.1 GCA_025965775.1 Modestobacter sp.
GAAGGCGGTCTGGCAGGGGCAGCTGGTCGCCGAGTTCACCGGCGCCATCCCCGAGCAGCAGGCCCGGATGGCGTCCTCGCTGGCCGGCGCGGTGGACCTCGCCGCGGTGAAGGCCCGCTCGGAGGCGGCCGCGCGTGCGCAGGCCGCCCCGCCGCCGTCGGCCACCGCCCCGGTCGGCGCCCCCGGCAGCGCCGTGGTCGACGTCGACGAGGCCAGCTTCCAGGCCGAGGTGCTCGACCGGTCCTTCCAGGTCCCCGTCGTGCTGGACCTCTGGGCCGAGTGGTGCGGGCCGTGCAAGCAGTTGTCCCCGGTGCTCGAGCAGCTGGCCGCGGAGGGCGGCGGCTCCTGGGTGCTGGCCAAGGTCGACGTCGACGCCAACCCGGCGCTGGCCCAGGGCCTGCGGGTCCAGGGCATCCCGGCGGTCAAGGCGGTCTGGCAGGGGCAGCTGGTCGCCGAGTTCACCGGCGCCATCCCCGAGCAGCAGGCCCGTCAGTTCGTCACCGAGCTGGTGGCGGCGACCACCGGCGGAGCGGTTCCCGGGGCGGATCCCGGCGCCGCTGACGACGAGGGGGCCGAGGAGCCGGAGGACCCGCGCCTGGATGCCGCGGAGGCGGCCCTGGACCGGGGTGACCTGGCTGCCGCCGAGGCCGCCTACAGCGACATCCTGGCCGCCGAGCCGGATCACCCGGTCGCCGGCCTCGCGCTGCGTCAGGTCCAGCTGTTCCGCCGTGCCGAGGAGGCCGGCCCGGACGCGCTGGCCGCCGCCGACGCCGCCCCGGACGACGTGACCGCGCAGATCCGCGCAGCGGACTTCCTGCTGGGCACCGGCAGCGTCGAGGCGGCGTTCGACCGGCTCCTGGATGTGGTGCGCCGCACCTCGGGCGAGGACCGGGACGTGGCCCGCAAGCACCTCGTGGAGCTCTTCGGCATCGTCGGCGACGCGGACCCGCGGGTCGATGCCGCCCGGCGGGCGCTCACCCTCGCGCTCTTCTGAGCCCGGGGAGGCATCGGCGGCGCACTCAGCCGCCGATGCCGCACGACGACTGGCCCCCCACCACCCCGCTGCGGAAGACGTCGACCAGCTGGAACCCGCTCAGACCGACGTCGCCGAGCACGGCCGGGTCGTCGCTGTAGCCGAGCAGGAACTGCACGCTCTCGTCCGCGTCGCCCGGTGAGATGGCGATGGTGGTGACCTCACCGGCGAGCACCGCGCGGGTGAAGGCGCCGGCCAGGCAGACCGCGGACCGGGTGGCCTCCTGGTCGTCGGTGGACAGCCCGAGCTGATCGCGCGCGGACAGGCTGTACGGGATCGCCACCGCGGTGAGCACCGCGTAGTCGCCGAGGTCGTCGTACACCGGCCGGATCAGGTCGGTCTCGTCGTAGCCGACCGTGGCGTCGGCGGCGCAGTACACCAGGTCGGTGTCGGGGGTCCGGCCACCGCAGCCGGGCGCCGTGCCGGAGAACGGGGCGATCTTCGGGGCCTGGAACTGCTTGCCCAGCTGGCCGAAGGCGGTGGTCCAGAAGGCGGGCAGGCCGGTGGCGACGAACTCCTGGGTCACCGGGTAGCTGACGTTGCCACCGCTGGCCACCTCGGCGTCGGAGAACGGCCCCTGGGTGTAGATGCGGTCGGCGCCGAACCCGTCCCGGCAGGAGCCCGGGCCGTCGTCGAAACCCTGCTGGAACGCCGACACCCGGTCGAAGAGCGAGCCGTGCGCCTCGCTCTCGTTGAGATCGGTGCCCACCGGGTCGCGCAGCAGCAGGTAGCCGCGCAGCACGTCGTCCAGTTCCGGCGTCCGGATGGTGGTGTGCGGCGCGTGGCCGTCGGCGACCCACGAGGTCCACGCGCCGGCGAAGCAGTCGGCCTGCGTCTCGATCGCGATGGAGGCGTTCAGCGGATTCCCCACCCGGCTCTGCACCGCGTGCCCGAACTCGTGGGCCATGACCAGCGCGGGCAGGAACCGGCCGTAGTCGGCGGCGAGCTCGCGGAGGAACGCCCGGTCGTACTGGATGGCGTCACCGTTGGGGTAGTCGGTGCTCGGTGGGCAGTAGAAGGCGTTGCTCTCGACGGCGTCGGGGGTCTCGCCACAGCCGATCTGGCCACCGGGGTACTGCGCGGGGTCGGCGTCGGCCGGGTCGACGGAGTAGTAGCCACCGGCCAGCGGCGTGAACTCCGGACCGAACGTGCCGGGGAACTGCTCCTGCCAGTAGGTGTTGAGGTCGGCCAGGGCGTTACGGGACAGCATGTCGACCTCGTCGTCGCCGGCCCCGATCACCGGGAAGTCCGCCGGCTGCACCACGCCGACCTGCCCGGCCGCGGGGCTGGCGCTGCCCACGACGAGGGTGGGTGCGCATCCGGTGAGCGCGGCGAGGACCGCGACGCAGACGACGGCCAGCCGCCGGCGGGACGTGGAGGGCATGAGCTCCCGATCGGTCGGGCCGGGTCGTTCCGGCAGGCCGCTCCATCCTGCCGGACCCGGCGACCACCCGTGCTCCCGGCAGGGGCGGGTGGCCGCCGGACGGGCTCAGGCCAGCGGGACGTCGAGCCCCTCGACGCCGCTGGAGGACTCGGTCGCCTCGAGCTCCGGGGTGGCCGAGTCCTCGGGGTCGGGCCCCTCGTGCACGAACCACACGGTGGCCAGCGGCGGCGCGGTGAGCGTCGCCGAGTACGGCTGGCCGTGCCAGGACTCGGCCACCGCGTCCACGGCGCCGAGGTTGCCGACCCCCGACCCGCCGTAACCCTCGACGTCGGTGTTGATCAGCTCCCGCCAGCGGCCGCCCCGGGGCAGCCCGATGCGGTAGTCCTGGTGGGGGGTGCCGGCGAAGTTGGCCACGCAGGCCAGGACCTGGCCGGCGGCGCCGTAACGGAGGAAGGACAGGGTGTTGCCCGGGGCGTCGTTGGCGTCGATCCACTGGAAGCCGGCCGGATCCGTGTCCTGGGAGTACAGCGCCTCGGTGTCCTTGTAGACGGTGTTGAGGTCGCGGATCAGCGCCAGCACGCCGGCGTGCGCCGGGTCGTCCAGGTGCCACCAGTCCAGGGACCGACTCTCGGCCCACTCCGACAGCTGGCCGAACTCCGACCCCATGAACAGCAGCTGCTTGCCCGGGTGGGCCCACATGTAGGCCAGGTAGGCGCGCAGGTTCGCCAGCTGCTGCCAGCGGTCCCCGGGCATCTTCCGCAGCAGTGAGCCCTTGCCGTAGACGACCTCGTCGTGGCTGATCGGCAGCACGTAGTTCTCGGAGAACGCGTACACCAGGGAGAAGGTCAGCTGGCTGTGGTGGAAGCTGCGGTGCACCGGCTGCTTGGACATGTAGGCCAGCGAGTCGTGCATCCAGCCCATGTTCCACTTGAAGCCGAAGCCCAGCCCGCCCAGGTAGGTCGGCCGGGTGACCCCCGGCCAGGCGGTCGACTCCTCGGCGATCGTGATGATGCCCGGGACCTCGCGGTAGACGGTCGCGTTCATCTCCTGCAGGAACGCCACCGCCTCGAGGTTCTCCCGGCCGCCGTACACGTTGGGTGACCACTCGCCGTCGTTGCGCGAGTAGTCCAGGTACAGCATCGAGGCGACCGCGTCGACCCGGATGCCGTCGACGTGGAACTCCTTGGCCCAGAACAGCGCGTTGGCGACCAGGAAGTTGCGCACCTCCGAGCGGCCGAAGTCGAAGACGTAGGTGCCCCAGTCCGGCTGCTCGCCCCGGCGCGGGTCGGCATGCTCGTACAGCGGCGTGCCGTCGAAGCGGGCCAGCGCCCAGTCGTCCTTGGGGAAGTGCGCCGGCACCCAGTCGACGATGATGCCGAGGCCGGCCTGGTGTGCCCGGTCGATCAGGTAGCGCAGGTCGTCGGGC
>JAOPWG010000447.1 GCA_025965775.1 Modestobacter sp.
GCAGCGACGGCTGGGAGCGTGGCGGGACCGAGTTGCTGGGCGAGCAGATGGCCCGGCTGCAGCGGCTGGCGCACTCCGTCGTCTGGGTCAACCCGCACAAGGGCCGCGCCGGCTACGAGCCGCTCACCGGCGGCATGCAGGCCGCGCTGCCCTCGATCGACCACTTCGTCGCCGGGCACAGCCTGGCCGCGTTCGAACAGCTGGCCGGGGTGATCACCCGTGCCTGAGCGCTTGACGGAGTGCCGGGACGCAGCTTTCCTGCGCTCTGGCACTCCACCCGAGGAGAGGGACCGCGATGCGTGACGTTCTGGATGACCTGATCGGGTGGTGGCAGGCCGGCGAGACCGTCGGCGTGGGCACGGTGGTGGGCACGTGGCGGTCCGCGCCGCGCCCGCCGGGTGCCTCGATGCTGGTCGGCCCGGACGGGACGGCGGTCGGCAGCGTCTCCGGCGGCTGCGTCGAGGGCGCGGTCTACGAGGAGGCCAAGGACGTCGTCCAGACCGGGACGCCGACCCTGGAGCGCTACGGCGTCAGCGACGACGACGCGTTCGCCGTGGGCCTGACCTGCGGCGGGATCCTGGACGTCTACGTCGAGTCGGTGTCCCGGGAGTCGTTCCCCGAGCTCGGCGAGATCGCCGAGTCGGTGGCCGCGCACGAGGCGGTCGCCGTCGTCACCTGCGTGAAGGGGCCCGACGACCGGCTGGGCAAGCGGCTGGTGCTGTGGCCGGACCGGATGTCGGGCACGTTCGGGCTCCAGCGCCTGGACGACGCGGTGGCCGCCGACGCCCGCGGCATGCTGGCCGCCGGCCGGACGGCGACGCTCACCTTCGGCCACGACGGCGAGCGCCGAGGCGACGACCTGACGCTGTTCGTCTCCTCGTTCGCCCCGCCCGCCCGGATGATCGTCTTCGGCGCGATCGACTTCGCCGCCGCCGTCGCCCGGGTCGGGGCGTTCCTCGGCTACCGGGTCACCGTCTGCGACGCGCGCCCGGTGTTCGCCACCGCCCGCCGGTTCCCCGACGCGCACGAGGTCATCGTGGAGTGGCCGCACCGCTACCTGCAGGCCGAGGCCGACGCGGGGCGGATCGACGAGCGCACCGTGCTCTGCGTGCTCACCCACGACCCCAAGTTCGACGTCCCGCTGCTGGAGGTCGCGCTGCGGCTGCCGGTGGCCTACATCGGCGCGATGGGCTCCCGCCGCACCCACGAGGAGCGGCTGGACCGGCTCCGCGAGGCCGGCCTCAAGCCCGACGAGCTGGAGCGGCTGTCCTCCCCGATCGGGCTGGACCTGGGCGCCCGCACCCCCGAGGAGACCGCGGTGTCGATCGCCGCGGAGATCATCGCCGGGCGCTGGGGCGGCAGCGGTGAGCGGCTGACGGGTGCGGCGGGCCCGATCCACCGCACCGCCGAACGCTGATCGCTCATTCTGCAGGTGGGTGTCAGCCTGGACTGCGGGCAGGGCGAGGTGGTGCTGGACGCCGGCCGCGCCGGCCGGGCCGCCCGACCGGCGCTCAGCCGGACAGCGACGGGCCGTTGAGGTCGATGGCCCGGTCGTAGGCCACCTGGCGGGCGGCACTGAACCGCTCGTGCCAGTCCGGGGCCCCGTCGGGGATCTCCTCGACGACGGACTCCCCGAGCACCCGGGTCTCCCCGGAGGGCAGCCGGGCCACCTTCCGCACCACGACCCGGGTCCGCCCCTCGGCGGCGTCGTGGGCGTCCTCCCAGCGGGCGGCGGCCTCCGCGACCGCCCACTCCTCGGTGCCCCGGTTGCGGTAGACCTGCCAGCCGGCCACCACCAGCCAGACGAGCAGGACCAGGACCGCCAGGTCGATGAGCGCCATCGTCGCCGCCTCACTTCCCCGTGACGGAGAATCCCGTGCCCGGGGCGTACGTCGTCAACCCCGACGGCAGCAACTTGAGGATGTCGATCTGCGCGGGTGGCACGAGTTGTACCCGCTCTGCGGGCACGGTCTCTCCTGGGGTCGCTGCGACGGGGCAGCGGAGCCTACGTCCGGTTCGGTGCCTCATCCAGAGAGCGCGGTGCCCGCGCTCAGTCGAGCAACTGGGTGGCCAGGGTCCGGTCGAGCCAGTCGCCGTACTCCGCCGCCGACCACCCGCGCCGGGTCACGAGCTGCTGGTGCACGTCGGGCGTCATGAAGAAGCTGAGGACGTCGACCGCCCGCGCCCGGTCCAGCCCGGCGCGCAGGCTCCCGGCGGCCAGCAGCGCGTCGACCAGGAAGCCTGCACCGGTGAGCCGCTGGTCCTCCGCGGACCGCCACAGCTCCCGCAGCCCGGGCTCGCCGGCCGCCGCGGCGCCGCGCAGCACATCGTCGACGGGGGCGTAGCGGGCCTGGAGGGCGGCGATGTGGGCCGCTGCCTCGCGGACGGCATCGCGGATGCCGGTGGCCTGCCGGATCTTGCCGACGCTGGGTCGCTCGGCGACCGGGGTCGGGTCGTCGTCCCCGGCCATCGCGACGTCCCGGACGGCGATGAAGAGCCGCTGCTTGTTGCCCACTGCCGTGAAGACGGTGGGCTTGCTGACGCCGGCCCGGGACGCCACCTGCTCGATGGTCGTCGCGCCGTACCCCTGTTCGACGAAGAGCTCACGAGCGGCGGCGAGGACCGCGGCACGGCTGGCTGCCGCCTGCTCCTGGCGCAGCGGGGAGCGGTAGTGACGGGCCTTGACCTCCGGCATGCGGTCAGCCTACCCTCCGCTTATTCGTTAGATGTTCGATCAACCGAAAGGGGCCCCCGTGGCGATCGAGGACCTGGCGCAGCAGCTGGTCGAGGCGTTCAACGCCAAGGACGCCGAGGCCTTCGGCGCGCTCTTCGTCGACGACGCGGAGTTCGTCAACATCTTCGGCGCTCGTATGCGCGGGCGGGACGGCATCACCGACGGGCACCGGCAGGTGTTCGGCACCGCGCTGAACGGCACCACCCTGACCCTCGAGGGGCTGGACACGATGGCGCTCGGCCCGGACGCCGCCGTCGGCCACGCCACCTGGCGACGCGACCGGGACGCCGACGCCCCGGCCTCCGCCCTCCCACCGGGCCGCGGCGTCTTCACGCTGGTCGGGCGGCAGACCGGGGACGGCTGGAAGCTGGTTGCCGCGACCAACGTGGCCGTGGCGATCCCGCCCGGAGCGCTCACGCCCTGATCCGGGGTTGGCGGCGAGGGGGTCGGAACGGCAGCATCCGGGCGTGCCGGCACCGTCGTCGGCGTCCCTGCGCAGGAGGTCCACTACATGCCCGAGAGTCCGGCCACCCAGGCCTACCGCGCCGCCCGCGACCAACTGCTCGCCCTGCGGGGGGACCACGCGAAGGCCGTCGCCGAGTTCCGCTGGCCGGAGATCGAGGGCGAGTTCAACTGGGCGGTCGACTGGTTCGACGGCTACGCCCGCGGCAACCGGAACACCGCGCTGTGGCTGGTCGAGGCCGACGGCCTGCAGACCCAGTACTCCTTCGCCGAGATGGTGCGCCGCTCGGACCAGGTCGCCGGCTGGCTGCGCGCCCAGGGGGTGGCCAAGGGCGACCGCGTCGTCCTCATGCTCGGCAACCAGGTCGAGCTGTGGGAGTCGATGCTCGCGGTGATGAAGCTCGGCGCGGTCATCATGCCGACCACCACGGCGCTGGGCCCGGCGGACCTGGTCGACCGGATCGAGCGCGGCGGCGCCCGGCACGTGGTCGCCAACGCCGCCGAGGCGGGCAAGTTCGCCGGCGTCCCGGGGAACTACACCCGGATCGCCGTCGGCGGGGCACCCGAGGGCTGGCTGGCCTACGCCGACGCCGCGCGGGCCGAGGACACCCCGCCCGGCCACCCGGGGACGATCGCCACCGACCCGCTGCTGCTGTACTTCACCAGCGGCACCACCAGCCGGCCCAAGCTGGTCGAGCACACCCAGGTCAGCTACCCGGTCGGGCACCTGTCGACGATGTACTTCCTCGGCCTGCAGCCCGGCGACGTGCACCTGAACATCAGCTCGCCCGGCTGGGCCAAGCACGCCTGGAGTTGCTTCTTCGCGCCGTGGATCGCCGAGGCGACGATCTACCTCTACAACTACCAGCGCTTCGACGCCGCGGCGCTGCTGGAGCGGATCCGCAGCGACGAGATCACCACCTTCTGCGCGCCGCCGACGGTGTGGCGGATGC
>JAOPWG010000451.1 GCA_025965775.1 Modestobacter sp.
GGACGCGGCCCCTCGTGCCGACCGGCGCCTGGTCCGGGATGCGGCCGGCCGGCGGGCGCGGGAACTCGGCCCGCGGCTGCTCGTCCCGTTGTGCGCGGGGGCCGTGCTCAACCCGGTCAACTCGACCATGATCGCGACCGCGCTGGCGCCGATAGGACGGGAGTTCGGCGTCGGCGCGGGGGCGACGGCCTGGCTGGTGTCGGTGATGTACCTGGCCAGCGCGATCGGCCAACCGGTCGCGGGCCGGCTGGCGGACCAGTTCGGCCCCCGCCGGGTCTTCCTGGCCGGTGGCGGGCTGGTCGCGGTCGCCGGTGTGATCGGTGCGCTGGGGCCGACCTTCGGCTGGCTGGTGGCCGCCCGCGCGGTGGTCGGGCTGGGCACGGGTGCGCTCTACCCGGCAGCGGTGGCCATGGTCCGGGAGCAGGCAGATCGGCTCGGCGTCCCGGCGCCGGCCCGCGTCCTCGGTCTGCTCAACACCGCCAGCCTGGTCACCCTGACGGTCGGTCCGCCGGTCGGCGGCGTCCTCGTCGACACGGTGGGGTGGCGGGCCGTCTTCGCCATCAACGCGCCTCTCGGCCTCCTCGTGACCGCGCTCGGGCTGCTGTACCTCCCGCGGTCGCGCCCCCGGGTCCGGGCCGCCGCCGTCTGGCGGCTGCTGGACATCCCGGGGGTCGCGCTCTTCAGCGCAGCCGCGACCCTCCTGCTCCTCGTCCTCACCGCGCTCCCGCGTCCACCGTGGCCCCTCGTCCTGGGCCTCGTCGCCTGCCTCGTCCTGCTGGTCCTGACCGAGCTGCGGTCCCCTCATCCGTTCCTGGACGTCCGGATGCTCGCGCGCAACCTCCCGCTGCCCGTCGCCTACCTCCGCGTGGTGCTCACCTTCCTCGTCGTGTACGGCGTGCTGTTCGGCGTGACGCCGTGGTTGCAGGAGGGAAGGGGCCTGTCCGCCACCGCGGCGGGGATGCTGCTGCTCGGGATGTCCGCCGTGGGGACGGTCGCCTCGCTCGCCGGGGTCCGTGGGTCCCGGCCGTTGTGGCCCTTGCTCGTCCCGGCCCTGGGGGTGCTGGCCGGGAGCCTGGCTCTGACGGTGCTCGACTCAGCCGCACCGATCGCCGTGCTGGCATGCGTGGTCGCCGTCTTCGGGCTCCCCAACGGGATGGGCCAGGTCGCCAACCAGGTCGTGGTCTACCGGGCTGCCCCCGTCGAGCAGGTGGGCGCCGCGATCGGGCTGTCCCGGACGGCCCAGTACACCGGGGCGATGATCGCCACCAGCGTCACCGGCCTGGCCTACGCCCCCGGTGTCGGCGATCCCGGTCTGCACGCGCTGGGCTGGGTCTTCAGTGCGGTGGGGGTCGTGCTGGTGGCGGTCACGCTGGCCGACCGGAGCCTCCGCCGCCCGGTCGACCCGCCTCCGCGGTGACCGGCGGGCTCGCCGGGGCCCGCGCCCGTTCACCCGCTGGTGTGCTCCGGTGGGGTGTCGACGCCGGCGACCCGCGTGGCCAGGTGGACCACGAGCCGTTCGTCGGGCCGGGCGAGGTCGACCGGGAGAAGTGAGCGCACCCGCTCGAGTCGGTGCAGCACGGTGTTGCGGTGGACGCCGAGCACGATGGCCGTCGTGGTCGTCGAGGACTCGTGGTCCAGGTAGGTGCCCAGGGTGCGGACCAGCTCGCCACTGTCGTCGGCGGCCCACAGCGGCGCCAGGAGATCAGCGGCCGCCTCGCGGAGCGGCCCCGACGCGTACCACCCGAGCAGCAGCCGCTTGAGGCTCATCCCGTCGATGTGCTCGACGGCGCCGACCCGTTCCTGCGTACGGGCGAGCAACGACGCCTGCTGGGCCTCGTGCAGGGACTGCTTGAGGCCCGCGGTTCCCTGATGCGGGCGCCCGATGCCGGCGCACAGCCGCAGCCGTAGGCGGTCCCGCTCCTCCGAGAGAAGTGCCCGACGCACCGACCGGGTCAGCGCTATGCCCTGTTGCGCCTCGGGTTCGGCGTCCGAGGTCGTCCAGAACACCCAGCCCTCGGGGCGGTCGACGAGACTGGCGGGCAGATCGTTGCGCGCGAGCGCCTCCTCGATCCGCTCCCTCAGGTCGGAGGGCCGGGTCCGGCCGGCCGGCTGGTTCACCGCCACGTGGATCGCGGTGTGCCAGCCCGACAGCCGCCAGCCCACGGCGGTGGCCCGCTCCACGGTGCGCCGCGGCGGGCTCTCGGCGTGCTCGAGGATCTCGGTGAGCAGCAGCGCGCGCTGTCGGCTCTGCTGCTCGGCCGCCAGTGACTGCGTCGCCAGGTAGGAGGTGAACGCCCACGCACCGATGCCCAGGGCCTGGCGCGCCGGCTCGACGAACGCGGAGCCGCCGGGCGGCAGGCGGGCGACCAGCCAGAGGTTCGCCGGGCCGTCGGGGGAGAGGACCAGCGGTTGCAGCGCGATGACGCCGTCGTCCTGGGCCTGCGTCGAGGGGGCGGGGCGGCGCCGCTGCAGGCTCCCGACGAGGTTGCCGGCCAGCACCGCCTCCTGCGCCCGGCGGTCACCGGCCACCAGCCGGCCCTCGCTGTCCACCAGCGCGACCGGGCTGTTCAGCGTGCTGCACAGGACGCTGATGAGCTGGTCGGGGTCCTGCGTGCTGGTGCGCAGCTGGTGCACCGTCTGGCTCACCATCTTCGCGCCCACGACCTCCGGACCCCGGATGTAGGGATCCAGGGCAGCGACGACGGCCGAGGGATCCACGCGATCGAGGAGGACGACGGGGATGGCGAACTTGTCGGCCAACCGCAGGGTGGCCAACGGCAGGGGGGCGGGTGGCCGCTGGACGACCAGCCCCGCGATGCCGGCACTGTGGCCGAACCGGATGGCCAGGTCGGCGGCCACGTCGGTCATGTCCAGCTGCCCGCCGTCGAAGACGGCCACGGTCCCCGGCCGCAGGTCACCGATGCGCCGGGCCGACGTCCCGGGCATGACCGCCGTCAGCGGGCGGTCGAGCGCGCGCGCCCCCGCGACCACCTCCGAGTCGGGCAGCAGGCCCAGGGCGAGCAGCTGCCCGAGGCTGACGGCAGGAGTCTCGGGGGGCACGGGTTGATCATGCACGTCGTGGGTCGGTGGGTGGGACATGGTCCTGGCTGCCCGACCGGCCACAGGGCAGCAGCCGGGCAGCCGGTCTCAGGTGTCCCGGCGGGCCCGGTCGATGCCGACGGCGGCCAGCAGGACGACGCCCTGCACCGCGCCGATCCAGAACTGCGGCATTCCGCCGAGCAGCAGGATGTTGGACAGCACCACGAGGAAGACCAGCCCCAGCAGGGTGCCGGCCAGTGATCCCTGCCCGCCGGAGAAGCGGGTGCCACCGAGCAGGACGGCGGTGAGTGCGAAGAACTCGTTGCCCAGCCCGGCAGAGGGGTCGGCGGCCCCGAGCGAGCCGAGCAGGAGGAGACCGGCGATCCCCGCACACAGCGCGCACACGCCGTAGCAGGCCATCGTGACCCGGTCGACCCGGACGCCGGCCAACCGCGCGGCTTCCCGGTTGCTGCCGACGGCGTAGACGTTGCGGCCGAAGACGGTCCGGTTGAGCAGCACCCACAGCAGGGCGAAGACGACGGCGGCGACGATCACCGGATTGCGGATCCCGAGCGTCGTCCCGTTCGACAGCCAGTCCAGGGCCGGGCTGAAGACCGGCTTGCTCGAGCCGTCGAGGATGACCCGCAGCAGGCTGGGCAGGATGGTGAAGCTGGCCAGGGTCACGATGAAGAAGT
>JAOPWG010000327.1 GCA_025965775.1 Modestobacter sp.
CGGCCTTCGCCGGGATCGGTGCCCGGCTGGGGCCCTTCGACCTCACCCTGCTGCCCATCGGCGCCTACAACGAGGCGTGGAAGGCCATCCACATGGACCCCGAGGAGGCGCTGCGGGCGCACGGCGATCTCGGCGGTGAGGTGCTGGTCCCGGTGCACTGGGCCACGTTCAACCTGGCGTTCCACCGGTGGGCGGAGCCGGTGCAGCGGCTGGCCGCGGGGGCGCTGCTCGGCGGGGTGCGCCTCGCCGTGCCCCGGCCCGGCGAGCGGGTCGACGTGCTGGCCCCCCCGCCGCTGACCGACTGGTGGTCCGAGGTGGGCTCCCTCGAGGACCGTCCGGCGGCCGAGGCCACCGGGCGCTCGTCGCGACGGTCGCGGGGGCTCACCCCCCGGGCGTGACCAGGACGGCGTCCTGCGGCTCCCGGGAACGCTGGGTGGCGAACAGCCCCGCGTAGAGGCCTGCGGCGACGAGGAAGCCGACGAAGAAGGTGATGTCGCCGACCTCGGGCACGTGCCTGGGCACCACCCCCACGTAGAAGGTCTCGTTGGAGAACAGCCACACCGAGACCACGATGCCCACCAGCATCGCCACCCAGCCTGCGTAGGGGTTGTGCTTGGTGTCGAAGAGGAAGCCGTCGACCCGGTGCCCGCGGCGGAGGTACTGGTCGGTGAAGTACACGCCGAGCCACGGACCGATCCAGTAGCTGATGACCAGCAGGAAGTTCTCGTACCGGGCTCCGGCGTCCTTCAGCGCCGTCCACGCCAGGATCAGTCCCACGACGCCGAAGCCGAGGGCGGTGACCGCCCGGGCGGCCTTCAGCGGGATCGTGAAGCCCAGGGCGGTGAACGACAGCGCGCCGGAGTAGATGTTGATCGCGTTGGCCGCGATGGCACCGAGCGCGATGGCCAGCAGCGTCAGATCGCCGACGACCGTGCCCAGGTGCGAGGTGAAGGCGGTCGTGGGGTTGAGCCCGGCGTCGGTGAGGATGCTGGTCGACGCCGCGCCGGCCAGCTCCAGCACCATGCAGGAGATGAAGACCCCGAGGCCGGCGAACAGGCCCACCTTGAGCTTGGGGGTGTCGGCCGGCAGATAGCGGGTGTAGTCCGCGGCGTAGGGGTTCCAGCCGGCGGCGTAGCCGAAGGTCGCGCCCACGATGACCAGGAAGCCGCCGACACCGGCGCCGGTCCCGGCGGCCGAGTAGTCGGCCTTGAGAAAGGTCAGCACGCAGGCGATCGCGAAGATGACGCCCAGGATCGGGGCGGCGTACTTCTCGAAGGTCTGCACGAGGTTGTGGCCGAAGAAGGCGATGACGATCTGCAGGACGACCACGACCAGCAGGCACAGCCACGACGGCAGGCTGGTGAGGGAGTTGAGGGCGAGCGCGCCGCTGACGCTGTTGACCGCGAACCAGCCGATCCCGGCCACCACGGCGTTCAGCCCGGCCGGCAGCACGTTCCCCCGCCAGCCGAACGCGATCCGGGAGAGCACCATCTGCGGCACGCCGAACTGCGGGCCCCGGGCCGACAGCACCGCGTGGGTGAACGAGCCGAGGCCGGTACCGAGCAGGATGGCGAAGAAGGCCTGGGTGAACGACAGTCCGATGATCCCGGTGGCCAGCACGCCGAGGAAGACGGTGGCGAACTCCAGGTTCGGCGACAGCCACGTCCACAACAGCTGGACCGGGCTGCCGTGCCGCTCGCCGGGCGGCACCATCTCCGCACCGCCGGGCTCGACGGCGATCACCCGGGTGCCGTAGTCGCCGGCCCGGACCTCGGCGGCGACGGTCTCGGTCTGGCTGGCTGGTGCGCTGGTGGCCATTCGCTGCCCCTGCCCGGTGTGGAGGACTGGTCGAGCCGCGAACGGTAGGCACGACGACGTCCCGTTGGGTGTCGCTCTCGTTAACGTTAGCCCGCCGGAACGTCCGGTCAGGCCGGCGCGTTCCGGGCCAGCACCGCCGGTAGCTCACCGAGATCGGTCACCTCGTGGCTCGGCTGCGGACCGTCCGGGTCGACCCGGTGCCCCGGCCGCGCGACCCGGACGACGGCCAGCCCGGCCTCCAGCGCACCGCGGGTGTCCCGCGCCGAGGCCGGCACGTGGACCTGGACCCCGGCCGCGGCGGCCCGCCGGTACAGCCGCGGGTGCGGCTTGTAGGCGCGCAGCCGCTGGCTGGTGAGGACGGCGTCCGGGTCCGACAGCCCGGCGAACAGGGCGGCGACGCGGGTACGGGCGAACAGGTCGTCGTCGACGTTGGACAGCACCCCGACCCGGTGCTGCCGGGCGATCTCGGGCAGGGCGGCCGCCACGTCGGGCCACAGCGGCCAGTCCGGGAGCGTGGCCAGCAGCGCGGCCGTGTCGGCAGCGACACCCGGAGCGTCGACGACCAGCCCGCGGCCGGCGTAGGTCGCGGCCAACGCGTGTCGGCTGTGCTCGGCGAAGGACACCCACGGGGCGCCGTCGCCGTCGGGGGTGTCCTCCTGACTGGCCTTGTTCCGGGTGTCCCAGTCGTCGTAGAGGTCGGTGCCCTCGACGTCCCACCCGTGACCGGCGGCCAGCGCCCCCAGCGCGGCCGAGCCACCGGCGCGCGAGTCGATCAGCGCACTGAACAGGTCGAAGGTCACCCAGGTCATGCGGCCATGGTCTCGTGCGCAATGGACCTTGGACGGTTGACCCGGCCCTCCGGCGGGCATCCCCCGAGCGACGATCCAGACGGGGTCGACAGGAGGACCGACATGCCCGGACACCGCCGAGACGACGAGCCCGCCGACGCCACCCGCGTCCAGACCGCGGTACCTGCGACCGGACCGGGAAGTGAGGCCTACGGGAGCCGCACCGGCGGGGCGCACGAAGCCGACCCCGTCGCGGCCGACCGCTCCGCGGCGGCCACCGACAGCCCCACCACGGTCCATGCCGCCGCTCCGCCGCCCGCCCCCGACGGCGGGGAACCGGTGTCCGACCGCGGGAGGAACACCGGCCAGGACGAGTCGGCCGCCGCGCCGACCCGCACCCAGGTGGTGGCCGCCCAGCGTGCCCGCTACGGCGGCGTCTCCTGGGGCTCGGCGTTCTTCGGCTGGCTGTCGGCCAACGGCATCGCCGTGCTGCTGATCGCGATCCTGTCCGCCGCGGGCGTGGCGTTCGGGCTCACCCAGGGCCTGGGGACCGCCGACCAGGCCACCACCAACGCCGGCGCGATCGGGATCGGTGGGGGCATCGCCCTGCTGGTGCTGCTGTTCCTCGCCTACCTGGCCGGCGGGTACGTGGCCGGCCGGATGGCGCGCTTCGACGGCGCCAAGCAGGGCGTCGCCGTCTGGGTGATCGGTCTGATCGTCGTCCTGCTGCTGGCGCTGGCCGGCCTGGTGTTCGGCGCGCAGTACAACGTGCTGTCCCGGCTGAACCTGCCGCGCATCCCGATCGACGAGGGCACCGCGACCACCGCGGGGATCATCGCACTGGTCGCCGTGCTGCTGGTGACGCTGCTGGCTTCCGTCCTCGGCGGGCTGCTCGGCGCCCGCTACCACCGCAAGGTCGACCGCGTCGGCTTCACGGCCTGAGTGGAGTGGGAGAGCGCCGGTTTCCGGCGCTCTCCCACTCCATTAACGCAGCAGCTTGGACAGCCGGCGGTCGGCCAGCGGCTTGCCGCCGGTCTGACAGGTGGGGCAGTACTGCAGCGACGTGTCGGCGAAGCTGACCTCGCGCACGGTGTCGCCGCAGACCGGACAGGGCAGGCCGGTGCGGGCGTGCACCTGCAGCCCGGAGCGCTTCTCCCCCTTCAGCGTGGCCGCCTTCTGCCCCACCTGGCGTCCCAGCGCGTCGGTGAGCGTGGCGCGCACGGCATCGAAGAGACGGACCAGTTCGTCCTCGCTCAGCTTGTCGGCGGGCTTGAACGGCGAGAGCCGGGCGGCGTGCAGGATCTCGTCGGAGTACGCGTTGCCGATGCCGGCCACCAGCGTCTGGTCGGTCAGCGCGCCCTTGAGCTGGCCGTGCCGGCCGGCCAGCAGGGCGCCGAACTGCTCGCGGTCGACGGCCAGGGCGTCCGGGCCGAGCCTCGCGATGCCGGGCACGTCGGCCGTCGTCGCGACGACGTAGACCGCCAGCCCCTTGCGCGTGCCGGCCTCGGTGAGGTCGAACCCGTCCGGCGGCGCACCCTCCTCGGCCGGGCTGAGGTGCACGCGCAGCGCGAGCGGCCCCTTGCCGGGCTTGGGCGGAGCGGGCGGCAGCGCGGCCCGCCAGTGCAGCCAGCCGGCCCGGGCCAGGTGCACCACCAGGTGCAGCCCGGAGACATCCAGGTCGAGGAACTTCCCGATCCGGGAGGCGCCGGTGAGCTCGAGCCCACCCAGGGCCGACAGCGGCGGGTCGAAGGTCTTGATCGCCTGCACGGCGGCCAGGTCGACGCGCGTCACGACCCGGCCGACCGCGTTCTCCCGCAGGAACGCGGCCAGCGCCTCCACCTCGGGCAACTCCGGCACGCGCCCATGATCCACGCCCGGCACGCCGTCCGCCCTCCCCCGAGAGGGCGATCTGGTGCCGGGGACGCCGCCGGGGTCAGGCGCTGAGGGACCGCTGCGCGGAATCGGGACGCGACGCCGGAGAGGTACCGCCGACGAGGGCGACGTCCCGCTCCCCGCGAACGGGGTCCCCGGCCAGCCAGAGCTGGTCGCGGCCGGCGCGCTTCGCGGCGTACATCGCCCGGTCGGCGTCCTCCAGTGCGTCGTGCACCGCCTGGCCGGCGCGGACGACGGTCATCCCCGCGGAGAACGTGACACCCGGACAGGCCGTACGGAGCGCCGTCCGCAGGCGTCGCGTCACGGTCTCGCCGCATCGGCTCTCGCCGCAGCGCAGGAGCGCGACCATCTCCTCGCCGCCGGACCGGGCGACCCGGTCCCGCGTCCGTACCTGCTGGAGCAGCACCCGGCCGAAGGCCTGGAGCACCAGGTCGCCGGCGGCATGGCCCAACTCGTCGTTGAGGCGCTTGAAGTTGTCCAGGTCGAAGACGATGAGGACGTCGCCCTGCTCCGCCTCCGCCAGGAACCGTTCCATGCCCCGGCGGTTGGCCAGCCCGGTGAGGGGGTCGGTCTGGTTGTCCGCGCGCAGCTGACCGATCAGCGCGAGCTGACGTCGCTGCAGACGGCCGAGCAGCTCGGCGAGGACGAGCCACGCCGCGGCGACGAAGACGGTCCGGACCGCGAGCTCCGGGGTGACCGTGCGGAGGGTGCCGAAGTACGTCGCCAGCGCGGGCAGCAGGAGCACCCACCCACCGCGCGCCGGCAGGAACAGGCCCGTATAGGCGAAGCAGAGGACGAAGAACCCGACCGTGACCCCGGCCAACCCGGGCACGGCAACGGTGACGACCACCAGCGCGGTCATCGCCAGGACCGGGAAGGCCAGCAGGGCCCACGGCGACCAGCGCTGCCAGGGCAGGACGAAGCTCAGCCAGACGGCGAGCAGGTGGAACGCCGGCACGCCGGCCATCAGGCCCCAGTGCGCGGGCGCCGGGTGCAGCAGCAGGAGGGCCAGCATCGAGATCAGGAGCGAGCCGAGACCGAGCAGCCGCCCGTACCCCACTCCCTCCCCGCCGCGCCACCACCAACCGGGCAGACGGTGCAACTGCGCGACCGGGATCGAGGAGTGCGCCACGGTCGGAGGATCGGCATCGTCCCGGTGGCGCTTGATCGCGCCGGCCGGAACTCCCGCGAAGGGGTGACAGGCTGCCGGCCAGGTCCACAGCCGGTCACTCTCCGTCGGCGTGAGGACGTGGGGCGCCCCGAAGGGGGCGGCGCCTCCCCCGGCGGATCAGCCGGTGAGGTGGGCGCCCTCGTCCAGTTCCACCGTCGCGCCCGGCTCGGCCCGGGCCGAGCCCTCCACCGCCGCGGCGACCGCGTGGGTGACGGCCGGGTCGAAGACGCTGGGGATGATGTAGTTGGCGTTGAGCTGGTCGTCACCCACCACGGCGGCCAGCGCGTCCGCGGCGGCCAGCAGCATCCCGGGGCGGATCTCCGTGGCACGGGCGTCCAGCAGCCCTCGGAAGACGCCGGGGAAGGCCAGCACGTTGTTGATCTGGTTCGGCAGGTCCGACCGGCCCGACGCGACCACCGCGGCATGCTCCCGGGCCCGGACCGGGTCGACCTCCGGGGTCGGGTTGGCCATCGGGAAGACGACGGCGCGATCGGCCATCGCCGCCAGGGCTTCCACCGGTAGCACGTTGCCCGCGCTCACCCCGATGAAGACGTCGGCGCCGACGAGTGCGTCGGGCAGCTCGCCCCGGACGCACGCCGGGTTGGTCCGGCGGGCCAGGTCGAGCTTGGCCGGCGGGAGCCGCTCGTCGTCGGGCGAGAGGATGCCCTCGCGGTCCCAGACCAGCACCGACCCGGCACCCGCCTCCAGCAGCAGCGACACGATCGCCGTCCCGGCTGCGCCACCCCCGGCGACGACGATCCGCACGTCCTCGATCCGCTTGTCCACCACCCGCAGCGCGTTGCGCAGCGCGGCCAGCGCGACGATCGCCGTCCCGTGCTGGTCGTCGTGGAACACCGGGATGTCCAGCTTCTCGCGCAGCCGGGCCTCGATCTCGAAGCAGCGCGGGGCGGCGATGTCCTCGAGGTTGATGCCGCCGAAGCCGGGGGCGATGAGCTCGACGGTGCGCACGATCTCGTCGACGTCCTGGGTGTCCAGCGCGATCGGCCAGGCGTCGATGCCGGCGAACCGCTTGAACAGCGCGGCCTTGCCCTCCATCACCGGCATCGAGGCACCGGGGCCGATGTCGCCCAGCCCCAGCACCGCCGAGCCGTCGGTGACGACGGCGACGGTGTTGCCCTTGATGGTCAGCCGGCGCACGTCCTCCGGGTGGTCGGCCAGCGCCAGGCAGACGCGCGCAACGCCCGGGGTGTAGGCCATCGACAGGTCGTCGCGGGTCTTCAGCGGCACGGTGGAGACGACCTCCAGCTTGCCGCCCAGGTGCAGCAGGAAGGTGCGGTCGCTGACCTTGCGCACGTGCACGTTCTCGACCGAGTCCAGCGCCGCCACCACCTCCTCGGAGTGCGCGGCGTCGGCGGCGGAGCAGGTCACGTCCACCCTCAGCCCGTCGGGCCGGGACTCGACCACGTCGATGGCGGTGACCGCGCCGCCGGCGCTCCCGACGGCGGTGGCGATGCGGCCGATGCTGGCCGGGTCACCCTCGGCGGACAGCCGGACGGTGATCGAGTAGGACGCCGACGTGACCGGACCGCGGGCCGGGGCAGCTGCGCTGCTGTCCTGCTGGATGTCGGTGCTCATGGCACGGCGATCCTCCCACCGCCGCCGGCTCCCGGCCCGGTGTATCACCGGTGGGGTCAGCCGGACAGCTGCGCCGCGCGCTGCTCGGCGCGGGCCTTGAGACCGGCGGCGAACGCGCGGAACGAGGGGTTCAGGTCGGGGATCGTGCGACCGAGCAGGCCGGTCAGCGGACCGGAGTACTCCTCGCGCATCGTGAACTCGGTGCTCCCGTCCGCCTGCGGGTCCAGCCGGAAGGTGCGCTCGCCGACGAACAGCCCCAGCGGCAGACCGCCCTGCCAGCGCATCGCCTCGCCGGGACGGATCTCGGTGACCGTCACCGGGAAGGCCCGTCCGCGGGCGACCGTGGCGTGGACGACGAGCCGCTCGCCGAGCCCGACCGTGCCGTCGACCCGGTCCACGCCGGAACTCCAGTCCCGGTAGCTCCCGACGTCCACCAGCACCTGCCACACCTGCTCGGCAGAGGCGCCGATGCGGATGCCTGCCTCGAAGGTCTTCACGCCCCGAGTGTGCCGTGGGTCATGGGCCCGCGGAAGGCGCACCCGGCCGGCGCAACCGCGGCGCGGTGAGGTCCAGCGGCGCGTCGCTCGCGGCCGCGGCCGACAGCCGGCCGGCCCA